>JAKUQE010000130.1 GCA_022450395.1 Dehalococcoidia bacterium
CTCAGCGGATTAGAGCGCTGCCCTGCGGAGGCAGAGGTCGTGGGTTCGAATCCCACCAAGCGTACCATTTCTAGGCATAGATAAGGTCCAGGGTATCTTCCCTGGGCCTTTATTTATGAGCCTTGCTAACAGTCTGCTAACGGCCGGGTTCATAGCTACCTTCGGTGCAAGGGCACCTTCCAGTCCCGCTACCGCCGAGGCCTGCAAACCAGGCAACATATGGGAATAGGTGTCCATGGTAATTCGCGCGCTGGAATGCCCCAGACGTTCGGATACCACTTTGGGGTTTACGTTCAACTTCATCAGTAAAGTGGCGTGGGTGTGTCTCAGGTCGTGGAGCCTCACACCTTCCAGGCCAGCTTTGCCGGCGATGCGGCGGAAAGCCTGGGTCACGGAATCAGGCCTTATCGGCATCCCGTCCCGGTGCGAAAATACGAGGGTCTCCGGCGTTATGTCCAGTCCCACCGTGGAGAACTCTTCTTCCTGTATCTTCCTTCGGACCCTGAGTACCTGGCATGAACTCGGCAACAACGCTACCTGGCGTCTGGCTTTGGGTGTTTTGGGTCCGGATTGGATGAAACTGCCGTCACCTAATTGGTGGAGTACTCTCGTAACTTTTAGGACGGCCGCCTCCAGATCTAGGTCCTCCCACCTGAGGCCTAAGACTTCGGACCTTCTCAGTCCGGTCCAGACTAGGGTATGGAATACCGGATACCACTGGGTCTCCTTACAACTATCCAGGAGATGGTTGGCCTCTTCTTCGGTAAGAGCGCGCATCTCCTTATGTTCCACCCTTGGTGGATCGACCAGTTCCGCCACATTATGTTCAATAAGCTTCCACCTGACCGCGGTAGCCAGGGAAGACCGGAGCAGGTTGTGGTGTTTGACTAGCGTCGCGCTCGATAAGCCCGCATCAAGTTTGGCCCTGTGGTAGGCCTGGATGTGATGGGGCTGCAAATCGCATAACCTGAGGTGCCCGAGTGCGTCTATGATGCTTTTGGCCCGCCACCGGTAGCCATCCAGCGTTGTCGGCCTTACCCTGGTAGATATGTGGTCGGTAAGCCAGGTTTCTATGAAATCTCCAAAGGTATTCTTGCTGGGCTTTATGTAAAGCCCGTTGTTCACCTTATTCAGTATTTCGGCCAGCCGGCGCTCAGCTTCTTTTCTTGTTCCTCTGACCGTAGTCCACTGCTGGTTACGCCTACCGTCAGAGTCCTTCCCAACATCTACGATGATGGTCCAGGAGCCCTTGGCCCGTTTCAGGATCGTTCCTCTCATGAGTATCCCTTTGGCGAATGTTATGTTAACTATTATCCCTGGTAGGTAGAGAGATATTCAACCCCGATTTGGGTCTGAGTCAGCCTTTCTGCAAGGAGTTGAACGTTGGGTTACCCCGTATACGGTTTTTGCGCAGCTTTCTACGGTTCCCATGAGAAACGCATACGGGTTGTCCCGGTTGTTCTCAACGTCCTCTCGACTCCTCCGGGGTTATTCAGAGCTTAGGTCTCGATTGGGCCTCTACTTTTCGGCACCAGGACCTCCAGTGCTCCGGGATTTTTTCTCAACTTCGCCTCAAATTTTGTCATCTTTGGCGCTAGTTTTGCTCGACTTTCCCTCGAGAAAGTTGACGACTTCCCGTGTTTTTCCCGTAAAGAAAAGTCGTGGAGTAGTGTGGGGCCACCGTGAACGAAGGTCTGGGCCTCAAGGTCCTATCTTGGGAGTCCTGGTTGAGATATTGCGTTTCCGTCGGCTTCCCATCGAGTCCCCAACGAGTTTTCAGGACTTTCTATCGACTTCTCAGGATTTTATCGTTAGCCGCTCATCGACTTTCTCGTTAACCGTCCATCGGGTTTCTAACGACTTTCTATCGAGTTTTCACGACTTTATCGTGAGTCGTAATCGACTATCAAGCAGTTTCCAACGAGAAAAACCGTGAAGCAGCGGGTGGTCCCTCGAAGAATTCGTAGATGTCCTGAAACTCGTGAGCCAGGGCTTAGTGTTCCGTGGTAGCCGGTATGGCGATGCGGATGCCCAGCGCGGAAACACCTGTCCGGAATTTAGTCCTTGGTAGAACTCAATGCTGCGCGTCCAATACGCGACGAACTCATGGCCGGCCATGAGTTTGAACTGGAACAAGGGTATGCCCGCGGACCGCGCGATCGGCCCCAACACGGCTAGGTAGGGCAAATGCGGCCCTAAGCGCTGCTTGATTGCGTTGGCTGCCTCACGCTTCATTTTGCGTCGCCGGATCGAAGTGCCACACCCGCGCTAAGTTATCGCCGTTGGATATAAGCGCCGCTAGAGCTTCAGCCGGCGTCTACAAGGTGCGCCATGATGGGGTTCACAGTTGTAGGCCTGCACAGTCATACTTCGGGGCTTGGCCAACGTCCGGGCGGAATTCGCCCTCCTGGTGACAGTCTTCAAGCTTCGGACGTTATGGCGGGCCTGAAGGTGCCGCTGGAGGCCATCTCCTGGAGAACTTACCGTTACTGCGGGAGCAGGCCAATCTGGCGGAGCGCCACACGCTTTTGAGCGGATTATTGGAATGTGTCTCCGTCGATCTGAAGGAGCGTGGCTCAGTGGTGGGTCTCAAGCCCAAGCCCAAGTTCATGGGGCTTTTTCAGTTTATGGGCGCCAAGTCAAAAACCCCAATGCGCCTGGAAAACAATAGCTCCGAACCTGATGAGGGTTCGGAGCTATCTTTGACGGGTTGGTGGAGGCTGAGGAGAGTCGAACTATACCGAGAACGCGGGCTGATGGTGTTGGTGGCGGCGTAGTTTCACAAGGGTAACAATCAGTTGAGCGACCCTAAGATACCTGCCTCGCCATAGAAGCCCTCTACTTGAACAACTTCCGCTACTTCCAGAATGCAGGTGAATGGTTATGGTGCTTGGTGTGAGCCAGTTCATGTGTCACCACATAGCTGGCTGACGGGGCCGGTAAAAATAATAGATTCTGATTGAGGTTAAGGGATTGTTGTGAAGAACAACTTCCCCATCTAGTCTTCTGTCTTCTGATGGTGACTTTGTTGAAGGGAAGTGCATGTTCCTGGCTGATTTGACTCACCCAAGGAATGAATATCTCCTGGGCCTTCTGTCTCCCCCTTTCATAAAGGGGGATTAAGGGGGGATTTTCGCGTCTATGTGCAGTCATTCCCCACCTACCCCGCCCACTTACCCGCTTCCACCGCCGTCAGGAAGTCCAAGACGGTCCTGTTATACAACTCCGGTTCTTCCAGGTTGATGGTGTGGCCGGCCTGGGGGAAGACGGCCAGTCCGCAGGACGGGATGTTCTGCTTCATAAAGATTGCCGGCTCCACGCAAGGGTGGTCCTCGTCGCCGATCATCACCAGAGTCGGAATCTTGATCTGCCGCAATTTTTTTTGAATCTGGTAGATCGTGGGCCGCTTCATCTGAACGCCCTGGAAGGTCAGCGAAGACCCCTGGGCCGAGTGCGCCGCTAGTCCGGCATGAAACTTGGCCCAGCCCGCTGGGTCCTTGCGTAGGAACTGGACCCGTTCGGGTCCTCGAGCGTAACTGTCCGCGAACTTCTCCATCCCCTCAGTTACCATGGACTCGCTCAGGGCCTGCCAGGACGCCACCAGCCGGTCCCGGTCGCCGGCGTCTGACCCGGCGCCCGCCGATGCCACCGTGATTGACCGGCACATCTTCGGATGGGCCATGGCGAATCCGAGAGTCAGCGTCCCGCCCATGGATAGTCCATGTATATGGGCCTGCTCGAGGCCCAGGTGCTGCAAGAGCCGGTACAGGTCCTCCACCTGGATGTCTTGGGAGTAAGCCGCTGGGTCGTCGGGCACACCTGATGGAGGGTAACCTCGATGGCAGTACGTGACGACCTGGTAACGCCGGGCGAAGAAGTTCACCTGAGGCTCCCAACTGGTGATATCTCCGGCAAATTCGTGGCTCAACACCAGAGGGTAGCCTTCCCCGGCCACCTGGTAGTGGATGTCGACTCCGTCGGACGAGAAAGTGGGCATGATCTAGACTCCATAGCGTTCTTGAGACGGATCATAGGTGCCCCCGGCAAGCACGTCAATTTGGAGGTTGCCACTTCCCGTCAAACAGGTTAGGCTTCGGCCAATCCTGAACGAATGGAGTGAATCATGCTGAACAAAGTGCACCATGTGACCTATGTGGTGGCGAGTATCTCCGACATGGCCGCCTACATGGAGAAAAGCTTCGGTATCAAACCAATATCCACCGACGAGTTCACCGAGCAAGGATTCAAGTCGATCCTATTTCGCATCGGCGAGACGTTGGTAGACTTCTTTGAGCCCCTGCGGGAGGACACCACGATGGCCCGGCAACTGAAGGCCACCGGCCCCGGTGTCATGCACGTCGCCTGGGGCGTGGACGGCATCGACGCGGCCTTCAAAAGCCTCCAAGACGGCGGCAGCGAAATGCGCGGCGACGCCCCTGCTGTAAGCCCGTTCGGGTACAAGACCGCCAACATCGAGACCAGCAGCTCCCACGGGATTCATTTTCAATTGGCCGAGGGCGAGCCAGCCTAAATTAGACATGATTCGCCGATATTTGTCACGGCGGGACTGCCTCGGCCTGATTGATTAGTTTCACGTTTCCAATTTTTCGGGCAGCCATCGTAGAGCTCCCTTTTGATAAGGGGGCTCCTTGTTCTCGTTGATAACGCTAGAATCTGACCAGCTTTAAAATAAAAGAATGCCAAGTCCCCCTTTTGATAATCATGGCTAAGGGGACTTGATTCTCAGAGGGTCAAACATGCAATACAACCCACTCGGCCGCACCGGGCTCAACGTCTCTCGTATCGGATTTGGCGGCGGCGGCATCGGGCAGGTTTGGGGCGCCACTACGCGGGATGAGGCGGTCCGGGCAGTGCACCGTGCGCTGGACCTGGGGATAAACTACTTCGACGTCGCTCCTGCCTACGGCGACGGGAAGGCGGAAGAGGCCCTGGGAATCGCGCTGGAAGGACGCTCGGAAGAGGTGTTTATCGGCACCAAGGTCCGGGTGCCCGCCGATAACCTGGCCGACGCCACCGGCGCGGTGAAACGCTCCATGGAAACCAGCCTGCGGCTGCTGAAACGGGACTCGGTGGACATACTCCACGTGCACAACCGCTTCACGGAAAACCGGGGCGACGTCCCAAACTCCCTATCCGCAGACGACGTCACGGGGCCGGTACTGGAGGCCTATCAGGCCGTCCAGCAGGCGGGGAAGACCCGGTTCATCGGCCTATCGGCCATGGACCACCACGTGCCTGCCTTAAACAAGATCATGGGAACCGGAGATTGGGACACGGTGCTGGCCTACTACAACCTGCTGAACTGGACGGCCCAACTCCCCCCGCCGCCGGGAGTCGACCTGTTCGACAATGGCCAGAACATCGTCCTCGCCAAGAAGCACAACATGGGGGTCATCGGCATCCGCTCCCACGCCGCCGGGGCGCTTACCGGCGGAGTCGACCGGCCGGTGCCTGCGGACAACGACCTGCTGCGCCAGGACATAGCAAGCGCAGCCAGGCTTGATTTTCTGCTGGAAGGCCCTATAGAGACCCTTTCCCAAGCGGCAACGGTCTTCTGCCTGATGAACGAAGACATTCACACCACCGTCCCAGGCGTAAAGAACCAAGCTGAAACCGAAGAGATGGCCGCCTGCATCGATCTGGACGCCTTCTCCCCGGCACAGATGGCCCGCCTGGGGGAGCTCTACAACAAAGCGTTCATCAGCTAGACCTTCGGCCACACCTGAGTCGAAAAGTCCTCCATGAGTCCCAACATGGAGTCCAGGTCGTCGGTCTGCCGCAGGAAGTCCCAGATCATGGACGTTACGCCCATGTCTTGGTATTGGCGGATGTCTCCGGCGATCTGGTCCGCATCACCGACAAAGGGCAGGCGGTCCGGCCCGGCAGCCTGCTTCAGCAACTCGAACTGGTGGGTGCGGTAAATTGTCTCGATAGTCGACGGGTCCCGGCCGAAGCGCTCCGCGTATCCCGCCAGCCGTTCCATCCCTGCTTTCAGTTGCTCGGGGGTGCCCATGGGGAAGGTGGGGTTGGAGCCCAAGGGGTACCATCCGTCGGCCAGTTCCGCAGTGCGGCGCAGCGCCGGGCGGCTCTCCCCGCCGACCCAGATGGGCGGATGGGGCTTCTGCACTGGTTTAGGCAGGAAGCTGATATCGTCGAAACTGATGTATTTGCCTTGGAAGTGGGGGTCGTCTTCGGTCCAAAGGACCTTGAAGGCCCGGATGTACTCGTCAGTCACCGCACCTCGTTCCTCGAATGGCGGCAGACCCAGCGCCTGAAACTCCTCCCGCATCCAACCAACGCCGACGCCCACCACCAGCCGCCCTCCGGAGAGCAGGTCCAGGGTGGCCAAGGACTTTGCGGCGATGAGCGGGTTGCGGTGGGGGACAATCAATACGCTGGTTACCAGGCGGATCTTGCTGGTCTGGCCTGCGATGTACGACAGTAGGGTGATCTGCTCCATGGACTCGCCCGACCCTGAGCCGGGAAACTCTCCGCCTTCGGTGTAGGGATACACCGACGAGATATTCTTGGGCACCAGGATGTGGTCTCCGGTCAGCAGGGTGTCAAAGCCAAATTCCTCGCCCTTCCTGGCGATGATGCCCAGTCTCTCGGGGGTGGCGAGGTGCCCTCTTCCGGGCAATGTGAAACCGTATTTCATGATTCAGACTCCAACGTGATGTAATCTCGGCTAAGAGGTCCGAGCAGCTTGGCGAGTGGTTGCCAGGCGTTTGCGGCTCAGTTCTGTTCTCTCGTGGTCCGAGCCCAGTACCTGTACCCGGTCTTCGATAATCTCTCGATGCAATTTAGCGGCCTCGTCGTGCCGGCCCAGAGCGGCCAGGGTGTTGGCCAGGCTGCTGCGGCTGCGAAGCGTGTCTGGGTGCTCCCGTCCTAGTAGGTTGGCCGTAACGCTTTAGTGATTGGCTTTATCTGCTCGGTCGCTGGTGGCCCGTAAAGTTTAAGTAAGCGACTGCACCGAAAAGAAGTCCTTTTGGTGCCCCTGATTATATCCCCACTACAGATTCACAGCACCAGACCCTGGTTTCGGAGCGCCTAAAATAAAATCCCCTGCTGCTTGCAGGGGATTTTCGTCAAGGCTTAACACCTAAACCGCTCTTTTTAACCAGGCAATCGAACCGATATGAATCCAACGAGATGCCTGGAAAGTTAGTTGCTGGGCGGTTGGACTCTACTCTAGCGCGCCACCAGTTAACTTTTTACCATGGCCCCTTACCGAGACAAACAGCGTCGCTTGGTTGCTAAAAGCCGCCTGAATAGGCTGGCATTAGTAAACCCTCCTCCCATATTGCTGAGAGAAGGGCTTTCACTACCCTTGGTTGCAGGTTCTTTTAGATGATGCAGTTTCATCTGCAGACACCCGCGCGATTGCACCCGAGAAGTTAGGCTTCCTCAATGCTATAGGCCCCGCAATAAAACCTTCACGGGAAAGCAGACAACCGGGCCTCGGCTGGTAAGGCCTCCTCCCAATCGGGAATCAGGCGAGAACGAGGTGAGGGCAACAACAAGGCGGAGACCAGGCCCAGGAGGCTAAAAGAAAGAGACATGATCAAGGGGGCCGCATAGGTGTTTGTCATGTCCCACAGTATTCCGGCGAACACTGGCGCCAATCCCATACCGAGGCCTCCGCCAATGTTCTGCCATCCGTAGAGGCTCCCTTGATTGACGTTGCCATAGTACTGGCGATTGGCGATTTGAAAGGTAGGTACCTCGCAAGATTGGCCTATACCAAAGAGGATGGCAAAGAGGTAGAAAGCCCAGGTGTCCTGGGCAAATAGGATGATGAGCAAGGGGAAGGCTTGTAGGGACATACCTGCGACCCAGACGCTTTTGCAACCTAAGCGTTCAGCTATCACGGGCACCGCGCCCCGTACGAAAATCCCGGTGCCCTGTTGAACAGCGAGGACTCCAGCCGCTGCGCCCAGCGACAGGCCACGGTCCACAGCTATAGCCACTACTAGCACATTGATTATCTGGTGACCCATGCATCCCCAGCAGTGGATGATGATGAGATTCCAGAAGGTGCCGGTGTGTTGGGCCTGCTGGAGGAACACTCTAGCCCTTATCTTAGCTGTGTCGTCGCTCTGTAAACTTTGAATAGGCTCGTGTTCAGGGGTGCCCAAGGGCCGCAAGCCAATCTCAGCAGGCTCGTTGTAAAAGAACCTGACCAGCAACAGTATTAGCGTACCTCCCACTATGCCCGGAAGCCAGAATACCCACTTCATGCCTAACTGGTCGAAGACCGCGCCTATCAAGAAAATGTGCGCAACCACACCCATTCCCTGGAAAGACCACACGGCCCCCATCGCCACTCCAAGGTACCTTCTGAACCACAGGGTGACACCCGATACCAGTAATATGCCGAAAATGGCGGAGGCTATACCTAGCAAAAGGCCGAAGTAGATGTAAAACTGCCACAGACTGGTCATAATGCCTATCAGCAACATGCCGGCGATGAATAGAAAAACTCCAAGCAGCAGAAGGCGGCGTATGCCATATCTGTCCCCGAGCCAACCTACATATGGGCTCATGATTGCCAAGACAAACCACTGGAGACTGAAGGCAAAGCTTATAGCGGCGTAGCTCCAGCCGAATCCCGATGCAGGGTCGTTCAGATAGGGCACTAGGGCAGCGGTAGCAAATCGAACGGAAGAGGTGACGAGCAACATTGTTGTGGCTATGGCTACGATCACCCAGCCGTAATGTATTCTTCGCGACCCGACGGCCAAGTGCGCCGGTCGTAGATCAACCTTAAGCATTAAGCCGGTATTTTCCAGATTAAATTGATTTTCCCGAACATGTGCCCCCTTGGATGGCTCGGACTATAGTACGGCACCCTGAGCGCGTCAACTGCCCTCCGATTCACTCAATTGGTCCACCATCATGAGGTAACCACTCCCCTGCTAAGCATATCCGCCCAGAATCGTCTGTCTCTGCCCAAGTCGCTCCCTTGCCGAGACAAACAGCGTCGCTTGGTTGGTAAAAGCCCCCGAGATAGGCCGGTATTAATAAGTCCTTCTCCCGAATCGCTGAGAGAGGGGTTTTCTTGTTAGGTACTGCTGAGGTGGTTTAATCGTCAGTCCCCAGATAACTTTGCCCATCTGCTGCCGGTGTGCCGAAGTTAGGAGCCTAGCCATGCCGCCAAGTATGGCCAACGATTGCTGCTGAGCGGCGTCGGCTGATGCTTGGCTGTCATACTGGGCGATTACCATGCCTTCGTCATTGCCAGTTCGGCAGACATGTACGAACGCCGACCCTGATATAGCCCTTAACTCGCCTTTCACGCCGTCGGTTTGCGCCATCAGGGCATCGTATTTGGATGAGTCAAAATTGTAACGGGTTACCCTGTAGTACATTGTGGCCTCCCAGAACTTAAGGTTGGACGATTATACCAACAAGGTAGTCGAGGGCTAGAAAACCCTTCTCCCAAACAGAGTGGACTCATGAGACTGCACTAGCGACCCGAACGTTTGGCTATCTCATCAATGTAGCGGTGTGTATTTGAGATTCGCATTGCTGGCTCTCGGCATCTTAACCATATAGCTCGCTTGATGACTGTGACGATACTTGAGCCGATGGGCAATACGGAGATCTCGGTCGACATGTTCGATCCCTTTGGCTGGGCTGGGTGGACGGTTGGCCTGGGTGCAACGTTGTAGGTTTTCGATATGGCCTTGGCAGATTTCCAGGCATCTAAGTCCGGAATTGCTTACCTCGGAGGGCTGCCCAGTCGGGGAATACCCATCAGTGGTTCAACAAGAATGTGGGACGATGGCGGGAGTCCATGGCCATGTAGTCGAGGCGGGTGACGTTTGGCAGGTTGCACAAGCCTTTTCATTGCAACTCCGGAGACACCTACGAGAGCATGCACGAATGTCATGGAACCAGCTAATGAGTAGTGTCCCCATATAAAGGGGTATAACCAAGCCCAGCTGGAACCCCTACAGTTGACTACGCCTTTCTGCCCGACGCTGTGGAGGCCCATCTGTGTTCCTAGCGGGGACAGGGGAGACATGTTATCAGTTTACGATTTCTGCCAACCGTCCAACTTGGTCCAGGTCGGGCACTTGAGGGAGGAAGACCATCTCATCGAGGCCAACTTGGGTGA
>JAKUQE010000131.1 GCA_022450395.1 Dehalococcoidia bacterium
GCCCAGGGTATCGGCCAGGCGCTGACCGAAGGCATGGCCTATAACGAAGACGGCCAACCCCTCACCGCCAGCCTGATGGACTACGCCCTGCCCAGAGCTTCCGGTATCCCCGACCTAGTCATGGAGAACATCGACACCCCCTCTCCCACCAACCCGCTAGGGTCCAAGGGCGTGGGGTCGGTCTCCACAGTCCCGTCACCAGTAGCAGTAGCCAACGCCGTGCTAGACGCCCTATCCAGCGCCGGCGTCCGCCACATCGACACCCCCTTAACCCCGGAGAAGATTTGGCGGGCGTTGCGGGGGTAGGGAGGGGTCATGATTGAGGCTAGGCGTTAACGCTAGGAATATTGTCCCCGCCGATGTCCGGGTGATTGGAGATTGAATCTGATGCCAATCAAGGGTCATATTGAATTACTGAAGCAAGGAGCAGCTACGTGGAACCAATGGAGAAAGGATGATCCTGGAATAATTCCGAACCTCAGAGGGGCGAACCTCATTGGTGAGAAACTCATTGGTGCCAACCTCACCTATGCCGACCTCGCCGATGCCGACCTCAGCGGGGCAAATCTTACCGGGGCGTCCTTCTTCGGGGCACGCCTCACAGGAACGGACCTCAGGAGGGTGGTCCTCGTAGACGCGAACTTCATCGTTGCGGACCTCCGCGAGGCGAACCTCAGTGGGGCGAACCTCTATATGGCAATCCTTCGTTGGACAGCTCTCAACGAGGCTAACTTTAGCGAGGTCGTAATAGGTGGCACTATTTTTTCAGCTGTGGACCTTAGCGGAGTCAAGGGTCTGGACTCCGTGACCCATGTCGGACCGTCAAGCATCGAAGTCGACACTCTCTACAACTCGCAAGGCAACATCCCCGAAGTGTTCCTGCGGGGCTGTGGCCTCGACGAAACGTTCATTTCCTATTTGCCATCTCTCATGGGAGAAGCAATACAGTTCTACTCCTGCTTCATCAGCTACAGTCACGTAGACGCACCATTCGCACGACGGTTACACGATGCGCTCCAGGGTCGAGGTATTCGCTGCTGGCTGGATGAGAAACAGATGCTCCCGGGTGACGACATCTACGAGCAAGTAGACCGGGGTATTCGTCTGTGGGACAAAGTGTTGCTGTGTTGCTCCAAAGATGCGTTGACCAGTTGGTGGGTAGATAATGAAATCAATAGCGCCTTCGCGAAAGAACAAAAGCTTATGGCCGACAGAGGGAAGAAGGTCTTGGCCTTGATTCCTTTAAACCTTGACGGCTATCTCTTTAGCGGCGACTGGGAAAATGGGAAGAAGCAGGAGGTGCTATCCCGGCTAGCTCCCGATTTCACCGATTGGGATAAGGACAACTCCAATTTCGAAGTGCAGTTTGAGCAAGTGGTAAAGGCGTTGCAGACCGACGACACTGGTCGCGAACCCGCTCCGTCGCCGCGGCTGTGATAAGCCCCGTTATCCGTCCAGATTCTCCCCAATCCGATCAACCAACCGGCGCACATCCGACGTGTCCACGCCCGGTGGTGACGCGGCTAGGTAGATGCGTAGGTCTTCCAGGGCGGCTTGGTGGTTGCCTAGTTGGTAGTGGATCAGGCCCCGGTCCCGGCGCTCCCCGATGATGTTGGGCTGGAGGGACACCGCCAAGCCGGCGATTCCCAGGGCCCGCTGGTGGTCGTGCTGATTCAGGTAGATGCCTTTCAGGTTTCTGAGTATACGGGCGATGAGCTCTCGGTTACTGACCGTGGTCAGGTAGCTTTTGTCCCACGGGACGGCGGTCCGGGTGGCATCCCGCAGCAGTTGGGCGCACTCGTCTTCCGACAGTAAGATGCCCCGGTGAAAGGGGTCGATGTAGATGCCCGGCTCATCCCGGTGCCGCAGCAGAAAATGCCCCGGCATCCCCACACCCTCCAAGGGGATCCCCAGACGCTTCCCAACCTCGATGCACACCACAGATAGCGTGATGGGAATACCCATCCGGCGGGCCAACACCTCATTGAGGTAGCTGTTCCGGGGGTCGTAGTACTCCGCTTCGTTGCCGTGAAACCCCACCTCGTCGAAGAGATAGGCGCTGAGATTGTTGACGCTGGACAGGGGGTCGCCGTCGTCGCCCATCCCCTTGGCTGCGCCGGCGGCTAGACTGTCGAGGACCTCCATCTGGCCTACGACGTCCAGTTCCGGATACTCGGAAGCCGCGATGAGCAGGGCCGCCCAGGCCAGGTCGATTTCGTCCTCCGGCATGCCGCCCAATTGATCGAATTGTTCCAGGATATCTGCTCTTTCCATAGCGTGGAAAAGAAACCCTCCGTTGCATGGGTTCATATGGCTAGGGCGATAGGACAATTCTACCATCGCTCAGCGCCCTTGACCGTCGAGAGTTGGCGGCGGATTATGTAACCCCGTAATCAACGACATAAGGAGACGTAGACAGATATGCCTACCGAACTAGAGGATGTTCAGAAACAGACCGCCGCCGCCAACCGCATCCTGACCGACCTGGGGCTGGCGGTGGGAGTTACCTCGGCGCTTGGCCACGTCAGCATGCGGGTCCCGTCCGAGCCCAACAAGTTCGTGGTCAAGGGCCGGGAGTACGAGCTAGACGCCCTGTCGGAGATGCAGGCCGACGATATGGTGGTCTGCGACACCGAGGGATTCAAGGTGGGCGGACGCCCCGAGCTGACCCAGTGCTCGGAGATCAAGATACATTCCTGCATCTACAAAACCCAACCCCAGGTGAACTCGGTGGTACATGTCCATCCCCGGTACACCGTTCTCCTCAGCGTTCTGGGCGTGACCATCGTCCCCATGTGCCAGGAAGGCGCGCCGTTGGTCCGCAACCCGTTGAAAGTCTACCCTCACGTCAAGACGATCCAGACCGACGAGGAAGGGATGGACCTGGCCACCCTGATGGGCAGCGACAAGGCGATCTTGATGCAAGGCCACGGCGCGGTCACCACCGGAAAGGACCTGGAAGAATCGGTAACGGCCATGCTGCAGCTTGAGGAGCAGGCCCGGATGAACTACCTGGCGTACAGCGCCGCCGGCCGCGACTACCCGAAGATTCCTCTGGAGTTGGTTGACGCCATGAGTAACCGGACGCCCCTACATGAGCTGCCCCATTTCCGGGACGTTCTGCAAGGCAAGGAGCCCCAGCGGGGCGGCATATGGGCCTACCGGGTGGCTCGGGTTTCTTAAGGGGTGGATGGAGCGCCAGGATGATGCCTTAGCCTAGTGATTTTGATGAAGTACCCACCCCCCACCTTAATCCTCCCCCGCAAGGGGGGAGGAGATCAGTCCCTTCCCCCTTTACGGGGGAAGGTTAGAGCCTGCCCTGATCCTTCGGTGGAAGGACGAAGGGATTGGGGGTGCGTTCGGCGAATACCCCTAGCTCTGGGCTTTAGGCTCTAAACCTGCCGCTTAAGTCCAGGTGGCAAAGCCCATGGCGCAGCCGGTGCCGGCGGGGGAGCGGTAACAGGGAACGTAGTCGACCAATTCCATCTTCAGATGCTCGGTGGCTCCGGTGACGGAGATCCAGTTCCTGATCTCCGAGTTTCCGGAGTGCAACTTTTCCCTGGGAAGAGCGCCCAGCTTAGCCACGCTCCTTTCTTTCATGCCGTCCAGGGCCATCTCGTCCAGACCCTCGTCGACGACGAAATGGCTGAGACCACCCGAAGCCAACACACCGACCCTAGCGTCGTTGGGCCACGCCTCGATGGCGCTGCGAACGGCCCGGCCCAGGTCGTAGCACCGCTTGGGAGTGGGCTGGTTCGGCGGGTAATAGGTGTTGACCATGATGGGCACCGCGGGGATGACCTTTTCGGTCATGATACGGTGGTAGACGTAGCCGAAGGCGTGGCCGATGCCGCCCATCGCTCTACCGCCCTTATTTGGGTCCAGGGAATTGGAGCAGGCCACGTCGAACTCGGATTCCACCAGATACTCGATCAGGTGCAGCCCCAGGGCTGAATGGGTGGGGACAGTCCTGTCTTCGGCTGAGTAGCCTATCAGCGGTTGACCGCCGTGGACTTTGACCTCGTCTCCCCAAAAGACGCAGATACCGGGCATGTTGTCGTCTAACAGGTACTCTTGCTGGTCGTCGCCCAGCATCACCAGAATATCCAGGTTCGCTTCGTACAGCGCCTTGGACAGCTTGGCGATGCTCTTTTGATTGCGTTCGTGACGGTCCAGCATCTTCTCCGGCGTGATTTCTTTGGCGATACGGTCGACGTCGGCCTTCTCCATCAAACCTTCGAAGTCGGTTACTTGGCCGTCGATCCCCACCAGTTGCTTGTGCCGTTTGTCGTTCTCACCTCTGGCCAGCCAACCCTCGGACGCTGTACTTAACTGGGGGCTGTGGGAGCTGCCGATACCCAATACTATTCGTGCCACTGCGCTCCTCCTGATGCTGTATTCTTGTTGGCCGGACACCGCCAACCGGCGGTCCCAGGGTCGATTGCATTACAACCCGCCGGGAAGTTCCTGTCAACCCGCGTCGCAGGACGAGACAGGCCTTGGCAACTCGGCGGTCAAGGATCGGCCGGGCTTGAGGAAAACACGTCCTTCGACTTATCGGTCAGGTTCACGACGATAGCACCAACGGCGGTTACCAGATCGTGCGGGGTCAGCAAGATCTCCTCCCCCCACACCCCGGCGCCAACACCCAGGAGTTCCTCATTCATCAGGCAAGCGTCCAGAAAAGACCTGAATCCCGCCGTCTGCCAGTGAAAAGGCGGGATAGACCCAATCTCGTATCCGGTGACTTCTTTCACCGTATCCGGGCCGGCCAGCTTGATGTTGCGGGAGCCGATGGCCCTTTTTAAGTGGCCGGAAACGCCGTTTTTGTCGCCCCCAAGCATGACCAACACCCGTTCCGCCGCGCCAGTCTCAAAAATGAGGGTCTTGACCATCTGGCCCGGTTCATATCCCAAGGCGCGGGCGACACCGGCCGCTCCTTTCTCCGTATCCGGAGGAAATCTGAGCCTCTGATGTGGTATGCCAAGTCCTTCCAAAAATCTGTGCGCCGGTAGGTCCATGGCTAGTCCTTAAGTTTAATCAGTTTACCGTTCGTAGATCACTACCTGCCATATCAGTGTCTTGCGGCGCGAGACGGGCCGCAGACCGTTGGAGCGGGCAACCCAGTCGATGACCGAGTCGGGATGTATAAAAACGCGGAAGGGGCTGCGGCGTAGCCACATGATCAGATTAAACAGGCGTGCCGCAATCTTGGATGCCCAATTCGTCCGGGGATAGACCAACCCGTAAACCCGGTCGGCCAGCCGGGAAGACAACTCCACCAAGTTTTCCACATCGGGATAGCAGCAAATCACTCTTTCCAGAGTGACTATGTCCGCGCGTTCCAGGTTTGGTGCGATGTCAACGAAGTCGCCATGATGGTAGGTTATCCGGTCTCCATGGCCCTGCCGCGCCGCTTCTTCTTTGCAGGCATCGATGTAGGCCGTCGACGCCTCGACGCTATCGGCCCGGGCTACCCCCGCTCTCAGCAACTCGTGCTGTATCGCACCGATGCCGCCGCCCACGTCCAAGAGAGAATCCCCTTCTATCCCCTTCTGCTTGACCGCCTCGACCAACATGCTCGTCGTTTTGCTTGGACCGAACTTGCGGTAGGAGCTAAGTTTTCTGCCGGCTTCCCGTTTATCGAAGAATCCTTCGATCGCCTGGCATTGAGATCAAACCATTTCGTCCTCCCACGATACCCGTGTAGGAATTACACCTTCAGTCGCCGAAGAGTGGGCCGCCACAGGCCCAGCCAAAACGCGATTAACAGGTACAATATCGCCCCGCCGGTAATGGCGATGGGCCAGCTCACTGCATCCGCCACCATAGCCATGGGCAAAGCGCCGACAAACATCAGCCCGGCGGACAAGTACCACAGGCTCAATACCCGGCCCTGGAACTCGGTTGGCACCGTTAGCTGCAGAATGGTGGTTATCATCGGAATCATGCTGGTGCCCATGCCGACGAACAATAGGGTCAACCACGTCGCCCAGAACCATTGGGTCCAGGCGAAGACGAGCAGACTTACGCCAAACCCAAATATGCTGATCAATAAGACGCGGTTCTTGTGGGGAGAATCCCCCAAGGACGCCAGTATGACGGTGCCCACTAAAGAGCCCACCCCAGCGCCGGTGATCAGCAGCCCCGCCTCTCCCGCGCCGGCCCCCAACACGTCTTTGGCGAAGGCCGGCAATATTTGAACGTAGGGCATCCCGAAGAAGCCCATGGCAAACCCAATGGTTATCATAGTGAATACGGCCGGCGTCTTCCAGTAGAATCTCAATCCCGCGAAAAGATCGCCGAGGATAGAAGTCTTCCTCCCCGGCCTAATCGCTGACACGTGCCGGACCACCACCAAGGACACAACGCTGATCAGATAGCAGAATGCGTTGACGTAGAGAGCGGCGCCAATACCGTAGAGCTCGATAAGGCCTCCAGCCAGGGCCGGCCCCAAGATGCGTCCCGAGTTCATAACCGCCGAGTTCAGCACCACGGCGTTCATCAGGTCATCTCGCTCCACCAGATCGGACACTATCGCCATCCGGGCAGGCATATTAATTGCCTGTAGGGTACCCAGCAATAATGTGGCGGCGTACAGATGCCATATCACTATCGAGTCTGTCACCATCAAGGTAGCCAGGATGAAGATGATCGCACTGACGGCGGCCTGGGTGCCGATCAACATCTTGCGCCGGTCTATGCGGTCGGCGATTATTCCGCCGAACAGGACAAATGCCAGGTTGGGCACCCCGTACAGGAAGACAACCAGACCCAATTGAGATGATGAGTCGGTGAGAACCAGCACCAGCCAGCCCAGGATCAAAAATTGCATCCCCCGGGCCGCCGCTTGGGCGGTGGTGCTGAGCCAGAACCATCGGAAGTCCCGATGCCGCAACGACCGGAAGATCTGCACCCGGTGTCGCACGGAAGTTAGTTGAGCGAGTAAGGCAACCATTTCCTCTAGCTATCAGCCATCAGCATTCAGCTGTCAGCTTTTTGGGATCATCGATATTGATAAGTCTTGGACTGGTCATATTCTCCTGATAGCTGATTGCTGACGGCTGACGGCTGACGGCTAACGGCTGACAGCTTCCGAATGTGGCTGGTGTATAGTAGCACCAAGCCAGCCGCCGGTGTACTGGATATCATGGCTTTCTAGGAGTAAATAACGTGAAAATTACGGATTTCAGCGTCACCATGTCTAAGTGGAGCAGCCCCGCTTGGCAGACGGCCACCGCCGCTTTCGGCAGTGACAAGCTGCTGGGCGTGCTGACTCTGCGCACCAACGAGGGCGTGGAAGGCCACGCCTTTCTGGGGTCTTCCCGCCAGGGCGCTGACGCTTTCGTGGGTCCGCTGATGCAGTTCGTGAAACCCATGGTGATGGCCGCCAACCCCATGGACATCGGGGGCATCTGGGCCAAGATGTGGCCGATGACCCGTAACGTTTCCACTAACGCTATAGGCGCCGTTGACATCGCCCTGTGGGACATCATGGGCAAGGTCGCCGGGCTCCCGATCCATCGCCTGCTAGGGACCTGCCGAGACCGGATACCGGCTTACGCTAGTTCCGGCTGGCTGGCAACTCCCGAGGACTACGCCGAGGAGGCGCTGCACTTCCGGGACCTGGGGTGGCCGGCCTATAAGATCCACCCTCACGCCAAGGCCAAGGAGGACATAGAGATCTGCCGGGTGGTGCGCAATGCCGTTGGAGACACCATGGACCTGATGCTGGACTCCATGTGGGCGTATTCCTACGAGGATGCGCTGCGGGTCGGCCGGGCCGTGGAGGACCTGGACTACTTGTGGTACGAAGACCCGTTGACCGAGGAAGACATCTATAACTACGTAAAGCTTAAGAGCCGCCTGGACATCCCCATCCTATCCACCGAGTACGCCCCTGGACGGCTTTATGGCATGGCCCAGTGGATAGAACAGAGAGCTACCGACAAATTGCGTGGGGACGTTGCGGTTACCGGTGGAATCACTCCCCTGATAAAGATCGCGCACCTAGCCGAAGCGTTCCGCATGAAGTGCGAGATACACCATGGGGGTAATTCGCTGAACAACGTGGCCAATCTGCACGTCATCATGGCGATGAACAACTGCGACTACTACGAGGTGTTTCCCGCCAGCGGCGCCAACAAATTCGGCCTGGTGGAGGACGTGGAGGTCGATAGCCAGGGATTGGTATACGCGCCGGAGCAACCGGGCCTGGGCTACGAGATCGATTGGGAACTGATAGAACGGGAGAAGGTGCAGGTGGTTAGCTAGGCGCTATTATCGGCAATTTAGCGCCGCATGCAAGCGGAACCAACGAAGACGACTCCACCCCAGCTTTAACTCTCCCACATAAAGGGAGAGAGAGAACAAATCCCTTCCCCCTCGATGGGGAAAGGTTAGGATGGGGGTGCGCACGGTGCCCGAAGCCATCTGGAACTGGTATCAGATCCTGCCCGGGTTCTTCAGTTCCAGGCCCAATCTGACCCGGCCGTATTCCTCTGCCTGGGTCTCCCAGTGGATGCCGAAGTGGTGGGAGGCGGCGTGCGCGTCGCGGTGGAAGCGCTGCATCGGGTTGGAGTTGAAGAGGACGTGGCCGCCGCTGGCTTCGAATAACCGGTCCACGGCCCGAACGGCAAGTTTGGCCATGTAAGCCTGATTCCGGCGGCATCGGGCCCGCTGGCTGAGTGAAGGCATCTCACCTCGTCTGGCTTGGCCGAACACCTCTTCGCCGTCGTATTTCATGATCAGGCGGGCACAGTGGACCTCTGCCTCAGCCTCGGACAAACGGATATGGACCGACGGATTCTCGCCTAGCTTATCTCCGGTGGTGTAGGTCACCCGTCCCATCACCTGCTCCTCAAAGGTATCCACCGCTCCCTGCGCCATTCCCAACACCGGCGCCGCCAGGGTGTAGGAGAGCATGGTGGTGTGGGGAATAAGGTAGTTGCAACTTCCGTGAATACTGCGTCCCGGAGATTGCCCGGCCCGCAGGTCTGCCACGTTCACCGCCCGATACTCGGGAATGAAGGCCTCCTCTATCACGATGTCCTTACTGCCGGTGCCCCGCAGGCCGGAAACGAACCAGGTGTCCTCGATGGTGTAGTCGCGCCGCGGCACCAAGAACCATCGCAGGCCCTCGGCTGCGACGCCGCCCAGCATAGCCCACTCGGCGGCGTCGCAGCCGCTGGAAAAATCCCAACGTCCGCTGAGCTTGTAGCCTCCCTTGGCCGGGGTCACTTTGGCCCTCGTGGGATTGAAGGAGGTGGACGACAGCACGTCCGCCGAATCGGACCAGTACTCTTCTTGAGCTTTCTCCGGGTACATTCCTACCAGCCAGTTGTGGCTCGCCCATATGGAATAACACCAAGAACTCGACCCACAACCCCGTCCCAACTCGGCGGCGATGTCCAGCACCACGGGATAGTCAATCTCATATCCGCCGAACCGCGCCGGCTGAGACGCCCGCAAGATGCCGGAAGCATGAAAGTCGTCTATGGTATCTTGGGGGATCTGGCGCAGCTCTTCGGTGTGGGCCGCTCGCTCTCGCAGCGCCGGGACCAGACCCGCCGCCCGATGCAGCAGTTCGTCTCGGTCCACCATCGTGTCACCTCCAAGTGCTAAAGCCCGCTGAATCGTCTACAATTAGCAAACGGTTAGAGCCGTCAGATACGGGCACGCGAAAGCCGGCGCCGGTAAAGCCGGATACGCCTGATCGCATTAGAATCATACCCACACTCAAAACGGTTTACAATCGAACCAGATCGACTGGGCATAAGGTGGTTGGGCAGATTGAGCGAGACCGGAAAACGTCTAAATAGGTTCCTCGAAAGGCTGACCAGCGGGAAAGTGCTGGTCTCCGATGGCGCCACCGGGACTTACCTCCAGTCCCACGGCCTGGAACCCGGCGCTTGCCCCGAAGAGTTCAACGCCAGCCATCCTGAGGTGATCCAAGGTATGGCCAGAGCTTACTTCGACGCCGGTTCCGAAATGGTTTTGACCAACTCTTTCGGAGCGAACCGGTTCATGTTGGCCA
>JAKUQE010000132.1 GCA_022450395.1 Dehalococcoidia bacterium
CCCAAAGAGGGTGCCTCGTCATCGGGAATCGCAGGAACTTCGCCACTGATGGCTAGATCGATAGCATCTAACGCCGCAAAAACGTCGGTGGCTGAATTGGGGCGTTCCGATGGGTCCTTTGCCAGCATGCGCATGATCAGGGCTTCCAAGGACCGAGTACACTGCCCATTGTGCCAGGTCGGGGCTACCGGTGGGGTGTTGATTTGCTGCCCGATTATGACGACAGAGTCATCGCCCAAAAAGGCGGTCTGCCGGTGACCAGCTCGTAAAGCATGGCCCCAAGAGAGTACAGGGCTGATTTTGGAGTGACTTCTCCGCCCATGGCTTGTTCCGGAGGGGTGTAGGAAACGGTGCCGACCATCGTGCCCTCTTGCGTTATTCGGGATTGGGCCAGTGATACCGCCAGGCCGAAGTCACCGATCTTGGCTATGCCGTCTGAAGTTAGCCAGACGTTGCCCGGCTTCAAGTCCCGGTGGACGATGCCCCGGCTGTGAGCGAACTCCATCCCCCGGCAGGTTTCTTGGGCGATTTTGATTGCTTGTTCCAGGGGCAGCCGGTGGTTCTCGGCATCTTCAATAATCCCTTCCACGTCTCCGCCACCCATGAGTTCGGTGACCATGTATGGCTGGTCCCCTTCTTCGCCGAGATCGAAAACGGTGACGATATGGGCATGGGAGCCGAGGCGGCCCATGGCCTGGGCTTCACGTTTCCAGGTACGGGAGGTCTCGTCCAGACCATCAGTCTTGATCAGCGCGAAAGCCACTTCCCGGTCCAACGTTGTGTCGTGGGCCAGGTACACTTTTTTCTTGCCTCCTTCGCCCAGGAACCGCTTGACCTGGTAACGGCCGTTGGCGAAGGAGGTGGGTTGGTCTGGTGTTGTGGCGGGAGTCGTAGTAAGTGTGGGAGCTGTATGAGTAACGGTCGTCGGAGCAGTTGAACCGCCCAGTGCCCGTTCCGCCGCGGCCAGGAAGGTGAGGGCGTCTTGGTTGTTGGGGTCAAGAGCTAGAACAGCTTGGGAGCGGTCGCGAACCTGCTCCCAGTTGAGCTCCCTCATCGCCTCGTCCACCTCGTCCAAGAGGCGGTCTATGCGACCCTGGATTCGCTCGCTGGCTAATATGAGGGAATGGTAGCGTTGGGGAGATCGATTGTCCATCGACGGGTCAAACGGGAAATTTAGGATTCCTGCCTGAGTTGCTCTAATACAAGATTGTCGGTGGGGAAGGCCAAATTTTCCGGCAAGGCATCCAGCGGAAAGTAGTCGGCAGCGTCCAGGTCATCTGCGGCCTGTAGGCTCCCGGCAATGACGTTGCCACGGAACCAGATGCCCACCGTGAGGGACTGAGGGTTGTGAAAGTTGGAGTGCACCGTATAGACGGGTCCAACTTCTACCTGAAGTCCTGTTTCCTCCTGGAACTCCCGTTGAGCCCCGGCCCGCACTTCCTCTCCCCACTCCAAGTAGCCACAAGGGATACACCATGCCCCTTTGTACGGCCCGCGGGCACGGCGGCCAAGGAGGATTGTTCGCCCTTTTTGAACAATCACCGCCACTCCTACAGTGGGATTTCGGTAAAAGATGTAGCCACATCCCTGGCATACCAAACGTCCATTTAGCGTATTTAGCCGATCGCCGCACTTTGGGCAGAACTGGAATTCGGTCACTGATCTCTCCCAATGTTTTTTATTTAAAGCGCGTGGACTCTGCTCGCCATTGAGGAATTCTCTCGCCGGTCCGCAACCTCAGAACTTTGCTGGAGTATCAGCATTGTATACTGGCCTTTCTCAGGGCGTTACCGCGGAACAAGCGGAGTAACCTTTTGTCCCAACGAGGCGGATAGATCAGAATCGCCGAATGGCGGGAGCCGGAAATTTGAGTTCAAAGAACGCGGATGTAGTGATCGTGGGTGGCGGAGTGATAGGCTGCTCCATCGCTTATCAGTTGGCGAAACAAGGAATCAGGGCCACCGTGCTGGAATGCGGCCGGTTCGGCTCGGGCGCGTCGGGCGCCACCGCCGGCGTGATCGGCCCTATTTGGCATTTGGACCCGGCCCACAAAGCCGTTTTCGGCCTGGGCATTCGGAGTCTGGACTTGTTCCCACGACTGGCGAGTGAGCTGACCGAGGCCGGGGTCGATCCCGAGTTCCAGCACCGCGGTATCCTAAAAGTAGCATTTACACCGGCACAGGTTGACGAGCTAAAGCAAAACCTCACGTGGCAGGGTGAGCTTGGGTTAGGCGTCAAGTGGCTGGAAGCGGCGGAGATTAGAAATCTGGAACCGGAGGTGAGTGACGAACTCCTGGGAGGCGTCTTTTCACCTAGGGAAGGGTGCGTCAATGGGCAGAGATTGGTGGACGCTTTGGTCCATGCCGCCACCGGCCTGGGGGCTGTGTTCTTGGAGGAAACTGAAGTTACCAGCCTAGAAATCTCGGGGCAAAACGTCGTTGGAGTGCGTACTTTAACCGGTTCTTATCAGTGTGGCCACACTGTGCTGGCGGCGGGCCCGTGGACGGGCATTCCCGGCCGTTGGTTGCCGCAAGACTTGCCGATCAGTCCGGTTAAAGGACAGCGCATCCTGCTTCGCAAACCCGGATTTCTTCCCAAATGTCCGGTTCGCAGCTTCGAGGGATACGTCGTGCCTCAGGCCGATGGCAGCCTATTAGTGGCATCGACCCGTGAAGAGGGTGTCTTCGACGTTCGGATCACTGCTGATGCTATCCGGCAGCTGCTGGCCAAGGCGACCGGACTGTTCCCGGCCTTAGAGGACGCCTCCTTTGTGGGCGCCCGCGCTGGGGTCAGGCCGGGGTCACCGGACGGAATTCCCATCATGGGGCCCCTGCCTGGCTGGGATGGAGTCAGCATAGCCTGCGGGCACGATCATGCCGGGGTGATGTTGAGTCCAGGTAGCGCCGAGCTGGTAGCCCGCTACATTTCAGATGGAGACCCTCGCTCGTTGGAGGCCTTCAGTATCTCCAGGTTCGATGCACCGGCAAGTCAATGACTATTCTCAGGCTAGGCTCGCCAGAGTCTCGTTTTGCTGCTCTACGGTCGCCAAGTCTGGCATCAGCTTCAACACCAGACCTTCTTCATCGATGATGACGGCCGGCCGCCTACCTTCGGCTGGGTTGGCTAGGTATTGGCTATCACCCTCTTTTGACATGCCGTAGGCCAGGGCAATGTACCGCTCCGGGTCGGATAAAACCGGGAAAGGCAGCCCTTCCTTCTCTACCCATGCCCGGGCCGATTCCGGATCCCGGTCATTGACCCCGAAGACTCGGACGTTTTTGTTCTGGAAGTCTGAAAGGTTGTCACGGTACCCGTGACTATGGCGAGTTCAATTATTGCCTCCCGGTGAGGAGAAGAACCATAGCCAGACCTTTTGACCTCTGAGGTCTGACAGCTTAACCACGTTTCCCGCATGGTCCATCGCCGAAAACTCCGGAGCCAGGTCCCCTTCTTTTAGCACGTTATTTCCCCCCATGATGCTGCTTGGTGTTGCGTTGAGGTTGTGACACTGAGAAATAGTTGCCCTTTAGGCTCGATGTGATCCACTTCTCGACTGAACTCGCGCCTAAGGGTTGGGAAGATGATGGTTGCCCATCATCCAAAGGCTAGCATATACTCTCATTACCTCGTTGGCCTAGGCCAGGATGAGATGACACGGGAGTTTTCGGATCGATCGAGCTACCGCCTGACCTCTTATCGAAAGGAGAATCGCCCATGGCGAGTAATGATATACAACTGATGGCCCATTTGATGCGCCGCGCCGGGTTCGGCGCACCCTTTGAGGAATTAGAGGCGCGAGCGGCCAAGGGTTACGAAGCCACGGTGGAAGAGTTGCTCCGGGCCGAGGAAAAACCAGACTGGGAAGAGGACGTGGCACGGCGCCATATGATCGGAGGTCACCTCGGTAACGCCATGCCGGAGATTCAGGGCTTTTGGATGCAGCGGATGATTGCCACCACCCGTCCGTTGCAGGAAAAGATGACCCTGTTCTGGCACACTATACTGTGCAGCGGCGACTCCAAATTAGACCACCCCGAGACCATGGACACTCATATCGACATGGTCCGGGAGAATGCTCTGGGCCGCTATCCAGACCTGCTGGTGGCCTTGTCCCGGGATCCCGCAATGATTATCTATCTGGACAACAGATACAGCCACAAGGACTCGATCAACGAGAACTACGGCCGGGAATTGCTGGAGCTGTTCTCCATGGGAGTGGGCAACTACACGGAGGATGACGTCAAGATGGCGGCTCGGGCCTTTACCGGTTGGACCCTGGCGCCCGCTATGAATTCTTTTATTCCCTACCAACGCCACGCCTTCAAGTTCCAATACGACCCAGAAGACCACGATGACGGCGAGAAGGTGTTCTTGGGCCAAAGAGGACGGTTTAACGGGGACGATATTATCAACATCATTGCCAGGCAGCCTGCCACCGCCCGGTTCATCGCCCGCCATCTTTACGATTTCTTCGTAGCCGACGAGGTCCAGGTGCCCGCTTGGCAGACCACTCCGCCCCGGGACCCGGCGGCGGTCAACGTCCTGGCAGATGCCTACCTGCAGTCCGACTACGACATCCGGTCGGTGCTACGGGTGTTGTTCAACTCCGACTTCTTTAAGGACGAAAGCGTTTGGTACGCACGGGTGAAGAGCCCCGTTGAGGTCGTGGTTGGCACGATGCGGCTGGTCGGCGATCATTTGACCCCCGCTCCTGGGATAGAATCTCTGGTGGGCGCAGCCGGCGGTATGGGGCAGATTCTCCTGAACCCGCCCAGCGTCGAGGGTTGGCACGGCGGTAAAGAGTGGATCAACAGCGGAGCGTTGGTCAACCGGGTCAATTTCGTCGCCAACCGGGTGGGTGACCTCAGCCTGCCGGGCGTCCAGCGAATCGTGGAGCGTCTTGGCGACATCACGGAGTCCATTTCCCCCAGTGATTTCGTCGACGGCTGTTTGGAGCTGATGGGTTCCATACGCGTCGAAGAGGACACCCGCCTTGCTTTGATCGCCCACGTCGAGCGGGGTGGCCCGCTGGTCCGGGATACTGAAGAGGAGCGCGCCTCCTTCGCCAGGAAGGTAGGCGAGCTCCTCCAGCTGATCGCATCTTCTCGAGAGTACCAGTTCGCCTAAACCAACGGAGGGAGAATGATGACAACTTCGACTCGAGAGTACCAGTTCGCCTAAACCAACGGAGGGAGAATGATGACAACTTCCACGAAGGATCCCGTCCTGGTGGTCATTCAGCTATCAGGCGCCAACGACTACATGAACACGGTCATACCCTACACAGACCCACTTTATTATGATTTCCGTCCCGTCGTCTCCATACCCCAGAACGAGGTCGTGCCGATCGACGGCCAGTTGGCGTTTCATCCTTCGTTATCGCCACTGAAGGACAAATTCTGGGATACGGGCAAGATGGCCCTCATTCACGGTGCGGGTTATCCCAACCCAAACCGCTCTCACTTCCGGTCAATGGACATTTGGCACACCTGCGAGCCTGAAATAATGGGTATCGAGGGCTGGCTGGGGAGAGCGATACGCGACCTGGATCCCACCGCGGAAAATGTCCTGACTGGCGTGAATCTTGGTCAGAGCCTGCCCCGGGCCCTGGCAGTGCCTGGTGTCCCAGTGGCGTCTGTGGCTAATCTAGAGCAGTACGGCGTTCTGACAGGGATCGAAGGGGACAAGGAACGAAACCAAGCGCTGGACGTATTTGCCCGGATGTACACTCCTGCGGTCGGATCGGGCATCGTGATGGATTACTTGGCCCAAACCGGCCAGGATATCCTCAAAGGCGCCGACATTCTGAAAGTTGCCCCCGCAAAATACTCCTCCACTGTTGAATACGCTGAAAACTCGATCGCCCAAGCCCTCAAAGGAATCGCTCAAGTCCACCTGGCTGACTTGGGGACTCGAGTTTTTTACTGCTCACATGCCCTGTATGACACCCACGCCACCCAGGTGGTCGACCATAAGAAGCTGTGGGACGATCTGGCGCCGGCGGTATGCGACTTCTACGACGACCTACGGGAGCACGACGCTTCAGACAACGTGGTCATGCTTCTTTTCACTGAGTTCGGCCGCCGGGTACGCGACAACGGCTCCGGTACCGATCATGGGTCCGGAGGCGGTTCGTTCGTGATCGGAGATCCCATAAAGGGGGGCATGTACAGCGAATATCCCTCCCTGAAACCGGAAGACCAGTTGGATGGAGACCTCCGTTTTAGCTACGACTTTCGGGGAATTTACTCCACCATCTTGGAGCGGTGGTTAGGCCTCGACGCCAAGCCGGTGGTCGGTGGCAGCTTCGAGCAGTTGGATTTCATCTGACCCCGTCGCGGGTTTGTTGGTATCAGATAGCCGCGAGGAAGAAATGACGACGCAAGCAAAGGTTACTCGAGATTTTCGTTACGACGTTACCCTGGGCCGCACTAATCTATCGGGCATTGGATTCCGTAATCCGGTAGATCTGGCACTGGGCAAGAATGGCAACATCTACGTGATCAACCGCGCCAACGAGGCGCAGCCCTTCGGCACCAGAATCTCATGGCTGGACATTAACCAGGATTTCCACGGTGAATTCGGCCAACGGGGCAACGAGGATGGGCAATTTATCTGGCCCCTCTCCATCGCCGTGGCTCCGGACGATCGGGTGTTTGTCGCCGACGAGTGGCTGAGCCGCATCGTGATCTTCAGCCAGGAGGGCCAGCCCCAGGGAACCTGGGGAACCAAAGGTAGTAGCGACGGCGAGCTGGACGGCCCATCCGGCCTGGTCTTCGACTCCAAGGGCAACCTCCTGGTATCGGATGGCAACAACCATCGCATACAAAGATTCACACCCGAAGGCGTCCTAATATCCGGGTTCGGCACATTCGGCGCCGGCGAAGGACAGCTCAATCAGCCTTGGGGCATTACGGTTGACGTCCATGGGGCCATATTCGTGGCCGACTGGCGCAACGACCGCATTCAGAAGTTCACACCTGAAGGCCAGTTCCTGCTTCAGATCGGGACATCCGGATCCGGAGAGGGTCAGCTCAATCGGCCCACCGGAGTGGCGGTCGACCGGGACGGGGATATCTATGTCACCGACTGGCTGAACGACCGGGTCCAAGTCTTTGACGCTCAAGGCAACTTTGTTACCACGTGGACCGGCGATGCCAATCTCTCCAAATGGGCCGAGCTTCAACTGGCCGGAAGCCCGGACGTCGTCGAGCAGCGGGACACCGTTCCAGACATGTTAGAGATGGAAAAGCGGTTCCGGGAACCCATCGCGGTGGAGGTGGATGAAGAGAACCGCATCATGATCGTGGACTGCCGCCGCGACCGCATCCAGGTCTACAAGAAAGTATCTTAATCTCCCGGATTTGGCGAGCCGCGCGCATATCATCGCGAGCAAGATCAACGAAGATCAACACGGAACGATAGGTCTCAGGCGGTGATTGCCTGCCTATCGTCGAAGGAATGAACATGAACTCAGCCCGTAAACCGGTCGCCGTCGTGGTGGGGGCGACATCCAAGTGGCAGGCAGATGGCCGAAATACCAAACTGGCGCACGGTAAGGTGCTGGACGACAGCGACATTCCCGTCGGCGCGCGCTGGGGCATCGGGGGCGCCATAGCCCAAAAGTTTGCCAAGGAAGGCTTCTTCGTCGTGCTGACGACCCGTACCGCCGCCAATGCGGCTGCACTGAATAGCGCGATCGGCGAGCAGGGCGGCGAAAGCATGATTGTCGAGCTGGACTTGGTGTCCGAAGACTCCATATCAAACGCGTTCACCGAGATTCGAGAGCAAGCCGGCGACCCGGATGTCTTGGTCTACAACGCGGGCTACCTGGAGGGGCGTGACCTTCCGCCGGAGAAAGAACTACTTGAACACATGCCGCTCGAAATGTTCGAAACCGCGCAGCACATCGCCAGCCGTGGACCGTTCTTGGTCGCCAAGGAAGTGTTGCCTTACATGAGGGAGCGAGGCGAAGGCTCTTTCCTAATCTCTAACAACCCGGCGTCATTGCGCGGACGAAAGCGGCAGACCGGACAGTCGCTGTACTATCCGAGAGTGATGATGCGCGCGCTGGCGCAGGTATTGACGGAGGAATATTCCGAATACGGCGTGCACGTGGCCAATGTCGTGATAGACGGCACTATTGATTCTCCGGGCACCCGAGCCACGCCCAAAGGCCAGCAGCAGCCCGACTTGATAATAAATCCTGTCAAGATCGCCGAGGCTTTTTATTACCTCCACACCCAAGACAGGTCCTGTTGGACTCACGAGCTCCAATTGACCCCATTCCCGGCCAAGCCGGCCTATTAAAGGCGTCAATTTCTATCGGGTCTGGCTTAGCGCTTAGGACTCGATAAACGGAAAGGTGGCAATGTCCCTCCAAGAAGAAATTGGATTGATGGCCCACTTGATGCGGCGCGCGGGCTTCGGCGATCCCCGTGAGGAACTGGAGGAGCGCGCCTCCAAGGGGTACGAAGCCGTGGTCGAAGAGCTTCTGCATCCAGAGCGGCAGGCGGCCATAAACGACGAACTGCTGTACCGCATGTTCCCGGGTTATGAGGGCGCCGCTGCGCCGCCGATCAATCAGGCCGAATGGGTGTACCGGATGATAAACACCAAGCGGCCTCTGGAAGAGAAGATCGCCCTCTTCTGGCATCAGTTGTTCGCCACCAGCAACTCCAAAGTAGACAATCCACCGGAGCTGACTCGACAGATCGCCATGTTCCGTGAATACGGATTGGGCACTTACCGGGACCTGCTGGTGGAGCTTGCCAAGTCGCCGGCCATGATCTTCTGGTTGGACAACCACGGCAACCATGACGGGGCCATAAACGAAAACTGGGGCCGGGAACTGTTGGAGCTTTTCTCCTTGGGCGTCGGTAACTACGCGGAGGATGATATCCGGGAAGCAGCCAGGGCTTTCACCGGATGGACGATCGCGCCCAAGATTCCCCGTAATCCTTTAGGCCGTTTTTACTGGGAATTCGAGTACAAACCCGAGGACCACGACGATCGAGAGAAGACCTTCCTAGGGCGTACCGGGAACTTCGATGGCGAAGACATCGTGGACATTATCGCGAACCAGCCGGCAACAGCCCGGTTCCTGGCCCGTCACCTCTACAGGTTCTTCGTCGCCGACGAGCCTCACGTGTCCAGTTGGCACGTTACACCACCCATCGATCCTGATGCCATCCAGTTGTTGGTGGATGCCTACGATGAATCCCGTGGTGACATCCGGTCTATCTTGCGGGTATTGTTCAACTCAGAGTTCTTCAAGAGTGCCCGCTTCGCCCGAGTGAAATGCCCGGCCGAATTGATCGTTGGCACCGTGCGTATGGTAGGCAACTATAGCGGCTTCATGCCAGGCTTCAACAATCTGGCGTTGGAATGCGGCTGGCAGGGACAGGAGCTTCTCAATCCTCCCAGCGTGGAAGGTTGGCACACCGGATCAGAATGGATCGACCCCGGCGTCTTGATGCGCCGGGTGAATTTTGCCGCGAGAATACTAGGCGACACGTCCATACCCGGGGTGCAGGCTATCATTAAACGTGTGCTGACGCATGGGCTTGCGGAAGGGAAGCTTTCTCCCCAGGCGATAGTGGCAGCTTGCCTTGATACCATGGGGCCGTTGGAAGTCAGCGAGGCGACTCGCGCTGAGTTGATGGCTCATGCCGAAAAAGATGGCGAGTTGTCTTGGAACACCAATGAGGAACTTAGAGCTACAGTGGGGAAGGTGAGCAAGATATTAACCCTGATCGCCGCCTCCCGGGAATATCAGTTTGCCTAGGCGAGGGTCTATAAATAGTCTTGAAGGACAAGAGCATGGCATCAACCCATAAGGACCCCGTGCTGGTCGTATTAGAGCTTACCGGGGCCAACGATTACCTCAATACGATCGTTCCTTATGCCGATCCTCTGTATTGGGA
>JAKUQE010000133.1 GCA_022450395.1 Dehalococcoidia bacterium
GAGGCCTGTATGAGAACCGCACGCTCGATAGATGCGGGCCAACGGAGGGTGAAAACGTCCGAGTTGTCGGCGTGAGCGACGCCGGTGGTGCCGTTCAACCCCCTGGTCACCGTTAGATCGTTGGTGGATATATCCGTAATGAGCATCTGCTCGCTGCCTATCATAATGGTCTGTCCAATAGCGAACTGAGTCCCGTCGTCAACCGGGACAGTGATTTTTGTGGCCGTCATTGCAGCGTCGTTGAGGTCTGTGCCACTGTCCTCTTTATATTGACGATAGCCCCAGACACCGGCAATCTGGAATCGCTGCTCCCCACTGCTGAATGTGGTCTTGGCGCCATGCTGCCGGACTCGGATATAGGTATGAGGCTCACCCCAGTGCTGTTCCGGTTCGGCGTTATAGGGTTCAAGCCGATAATCGCCGGCCGCCCATGTTTCGTTGAACGATTGGTCGTCGGTGGAATCCTCTTTTAGAGAAGTCAGCGACACCAGATCGGGAATCAGCAGCCTGGTGGAGCCGGTGCCGTCGAACTCCATTGTCTGCGTCTTGGAATAGAAATAACGGTTACAGAAATGATCCACCCAGTCCGATACGGCCAGAAGCAACTGGAACATCTCGTTGTCGTCACCGGCACCGGCAGCTGGGTCCTTCAGTAGACTATCGTCTTTGAGCTTGGTTAGGTCATCATACAGGGACCTATATGCTTCACGCGCCATGTTTTACTCCCTATAGCCTTCCTGAAAATGGGAACGGATTTGAATTCCCACTACGGAAATCAAGGCGGTGCTACGCCTCTTCGGTGTATTCGATAATGATTTTAGTAGTTGACGTTGGAGCCGCTCCTCGCCATCTTCCGCTGAGCACTTCGTCCTTTTTGCCTCGGGGTCCCTGGCTCCTGGAATACGTGCGGGTTACTGCGCTGCCCGCGTCAGGCACGGCCAGAACGTCGATCGACCGGTTGGGAGCGGTAATCATGTTACCGGCATCCCCAAAAAACAATTCCCACAAATGCCGGCCGTCGCTGGAAGTCTGAAGCACCTTGACTCGAATGAGCCGGACATGGTAGCCCCTTACCGGCGCCAGCAGGTGTTGCCGGCTGATCCTGGTGCTGCCATCCACTATCTTTACCCGGAGTTGATATGGCCGGCGGCGGATCGCGGCCCGATGGGTCCGGCGGACGCTCCGGCGAACTAAGGACAATGGCATGGCTCAGGATTCGTCGGAGTATTCGACGATTACTTTGTGCACCGTCGTGGGAGGAGTCCCCAGCCACCGCCCGCGAAGAACCTCATCCCGGAGACCTCTGGGGCCTTCTTCCCTCAGGAAAGTCCGAGTGCTGGCTTCACCTAAGTCAGGAATGTCTAAGATGTCGATTGCGTTGTCCGGATTGATGGTTATGTCGGCCCCAGTGCCGAAGTACAATTCCCACAGATGACGGCCGGCGGCTAGTTCCTGGATCACTCTCACTCGCAATAGACGGATCCGTCTACCCTTGGACGGCGTGACTAACGTATCCCTGGTGTTAGACGTATTGGAATCGTGGGAGTTAACCTGCGCCACGTACGCCCGGCGCCTAACATTGACGCTGTGGGTCCTCCGTGATGAAACTCGCTGGCTGGTCATTTGAGCAGCCGTCCGATGCCCGTTCCTCCCAGGCCGGCGATGGCCGCCAGGGAGGCTGTAAGCGCCGTGCCGTTTATCCCTTGGGCGAGGGCATACAGCTCGACGGCGGTCACGGATACGATTCCCAGAGCCGCGACGGCAGCCCATCGGCGAGCTAAAATGCCTTTGTTGATGGGGATCATCTCAAATTCTCCAACGCGATGAGTTCCAATAATTCGGCTCGTTGAGCGGCCGTCCAGTTGGACCGGGGTATGGAGAGAAGTTCTCGTGTCCTGACCTGGTCTGGGTCCGGTGGCGCCTCCGGTAGTATTGGTATACCTAAGAGGAGGCCACTCCTTTGGTCAGCATTAGTATCCAAGGCCTCAAGCTCAGCGGGATCAAGGCCGAGAGCATTCGCAATATCCGTCCGGTGGGAAAGCTCAGGAACTTCAAAATCCTCGCTGGAAGAGGTAAATAGAACATCAAGCCACTGGCCTGTGTTTACAATCCTGAGACATCTGCAAACTGTCAACTCATCCTCGTATAGACCGGCTTGCCGTCCCAGCATCGATTTGTTGCAAAGTGCTTGCCGTCCTCAGAGCTATAGGAATCCGGCTCCCTTAGCTCCCCCGATTCCTCGATCAACTCCCTGATGCGCTGGTAGGCGAATTCAGGCAGGGGGTGGACGGTAACAAGACAGGTTAGGTGTACCACGTGGCTCTCCTGGGGGCAGGTTCCTGGAACCCAGCGCGCCTCGTATTCTTTCCAACCTTCGTGCTTGATATGCGTTCGCTCTAATCCAAGGTCCACTAACCTGGCAGATCCTGATATGGCGAGAAATTCGTCCAAGGTCAAGTCTGTTCCATGGACCACGGTCTTGTATTCCGGACTGGCCATCGTCTTGCTGATGGTTGCGCCGTTGCCAAATGTCCAGTTTTCCGGAAACCAGTCCCAAGTGATACCGTCTCTCAGGCACATTCGGCTCACCCGATATTCCACCGGCATCAACCATTCCTCACCGTATTCAGTCACGGAAAATACGCCTGCTTTGCGGTACCGCGCCCGCGGCTCATGTTCCAGGATGGCAAGCTGCTCTACCTCTTCCACGGCGAATTGGATTCCGCCGGCGTGAAGACCGTTTCTTGGGAATCCCGCAAAGATGTATAGCATCTAGCTTACTGCCCACGAGTAGATGTGGTACTCATCGTGGCCCAAGGTGATTAACGCGTCGTCCACGCTACCCCTGGTGTTGAGGTCAGTAACTGTTACCGTGGGAAGTGTAAGCATTCCGTGGGCCGTTATAGTGTAAGCATTCCGTGGGCCGTTATATCGTATGAACCGGCTGGCCCGGAAGCGAGACGAATGTGGCGCGGAACTCCTGTGTAGTTAGTGACTCTTGGGCCAAATAGCCAATTTTCCACGAAAGCTTCCGCCTGGTTAGTCGTACTAAATACCTTTTCAGACCCGACGTTAGTGGCGTTGATCGTGAACGCGGAGTTGGCATCGTTGGCGACCCCGCTGGTTTTCCGCGCGACGTATATAACCTCGATGGGAGCCCCGGCAGCAATGGATAAGCTAGCGGCTGAAATTATATCCACCAGGCTGGTGCTTGTCGTGGTTGCTTCGATAGTGCTGCCGCCTTCTCTAGTTATGGCTCCACTTCCACCGGCGGGAGCGGCCCAACTTCCGTCGTCTTTCAAGAAGTTACCGGCATTGGCTCCTTTCGGAACTAGACCGTGGGCGCTGGTGGAAAAATCTAAGTCGATGTTGTCATCGGGGGCGGCAAGGTCGTCAATCTTGATGGCGTCGGCGCCGCCGCTGGCGTGGGCGGCAGTATGTGCTTGGGCATGATGGTCACCGGAACCTTGACCGGTAGTGGCGGAATGGGCGATGGCCGCCGCCGGGAGCAAGGGAACTTCAAACCAGTTGGAGCCATCGGAGTAGTAGTGCTTGGCTCCGTAATTGTCCGATATGACGTCCGTAGCCGACCCATCGATCGTCTCCGATCCTTCCGTAGCCACAGTGATATTGTTGGTTGCGGCTGCGCCGGACTCGTCCTTAACGGTATAAGTCCGGCCGGCGCGGAGTTGGGCGGTGGTAACGTTACGGTGACGGTACCGGCGCGGTTGACGCCGATCAGCCGATCTCCGGCCTTAGCGGCGTAAGTGGCGCCGGTAACGCTGACGTAGGACTCCAAAACCGTGCGTAGAGGCGGGCGGTGGGTCTCTTGAGGTTGAACCATTTACGGGCTCCCGACGAAATCGATCTGGTCGTTGTTGCTGGCCGCGTCGGCCCAGAATTGGGAGGTAGACTCCGGGTTGGCAAGGCTTACCTGAATGGACTCACCAGGACTCAATGTCATACCGTCGGTGGACGAAACATCGTTGCCGCCTAGGTACACGTCTCCGGTGTTGCCGGCCCGGGCTTTGAAAACCACGGCCCGAACGTTTCCTTTATGGGCCGCCTGGACCCGGGTGCCCGCCGATGTTACTTTGATGGTGCCTGAGATTGCATTGCTACCTCCAGGTGAATCGAAACGCCATACCGTCTCCATAGGCATCCACGTCGATAAGAGTTTCTTCCGGCGCCGGCGAGCCGGTGAGGAGCGCCGTCGCTATCAATAAATTGCCTTCTCGGGCCCGGCCTTGCTTGGTGGACCGGTTACTGCCTTTTATTACCGGGGGATCGATCTGGGGTTTGGCTATGCTGGGGGTGATGGCAGCCGTTTGTTCCTGGCGTGTCATAGATATTTTTTCTCCTCAGATGTCATGCTTAACCTCCAGTTTTTCTCACGGGTGATTCAATCGCCCTTATTCTTCGACGCCGAACACCATACCGGATACGGTGCTGTTGCCCGTTACGTCCAATTCCAGGGTATTGTCGGCCGCGGCCAGCAGGATCCCTTCGCCCAGCGGGGGCGCGTTGTGGAGACCGGCGGCAGCCAGCAAAGGTGATTGGGCTATCACCGTGCCCGCGGCTCCGCTGTCTTGAAACTCCAGCGCCGCGGATGCGGTGGATGAAAAAGCCCAGCCCAGCAGGCGCACCTTCTTTCCGCTTGCCGGAGTCCAGACGGTGGCGGGCGTGCCGGCGGTGATCGCCACGGCGTCGATAATCTTGAACGTGTCGGTACTGAAGGCCAACCTTAGGCGGCCGGCAGCATCCAGCAATAGGTCTACGATGTCTCCCGCGGCCACCGCCGGTATGGCAGTGCGATACACGCCCCCGACGCGAAGGGGGTTGCCCGTGGCCGTGGCATCATGGGCCGCCGCGCCGGATATCAAGAGGCGGCCCGCTGAGTCTAGTAGTAGGTAAGCATTGTCTCCATCGGCGACAGTAGGCGCGGAGGCCTGGTATTTGGAGCCGATGCGGACCAGCCGGTCCTTGGTGTCGGCCGGTGAGTTATGCGCTCCTTCAGTATAGCTCATAGCGAATCTATCAGGCCTCCTGTGTCGAAAATAAGAACGAAATCTCGCAAACTACATCGAGCCTATACAGGCCTAACTTAGGGGGACGTACTCGATGATTACCTTACCGGCCAAGCTGGCGGCATTCTGCGCCAAAATCTTCCCGGTAACGTAGTCATTGCTTCCTCCATTCTTGTCCCACTTCTTGGGTTCGCCGCCGTTGGATCCGGCATTGTCATGACGGTCGGCGACACCGGCGGCGTTCAGGTCCAATCCGTCGATGATCGTGTCCCCAGTGGACGTGGCGTCGGCCACCACGTCCACGTCCAAAACCGAGCTGGCGGTGCCCCCGGCGGTGGTGATATCAACGATCACGTTGGTGACGACGCAATCAACGCCCTCAGGGTTCTGGACGGCGAAAGCGTTGGCACTACCCGACGCCAGGTCTTCAACGATGTACCGCTTCATTACATAAGCGATTCCCGGCTGATCCGGTGGAAGCATGTTCTTGACCGCTTCGGCGGTGGGGTCTGCCCGGCTGATGGTTGTCATGAATCCTCCTTGGTTCCGCTCTTAACAGAGCGTTTCATTTAGATTGAGCTAGAGTCTGATATTTAGACGCCGGTGATGTTGTACTGCAGAGCCGTATGGGTTGCGGTGGATCTGGTCCCGCTGCGTTCTTGCAAGGCGATCCGGAAGCTGACAACCATGATGTTCTGCCGCTTTTGGGCATCGCGAACCGTTTCGATAGCCAGTTCCCTCTTGAAGCCGACGCGCCATTGGCTGCGGTTGACGATAAGCAGCCTTCCGGTGTCGGTGCCGTTACCTCCATCGGTGACTTTTCCGTCGGTGTCAGCCAAGCCCATCTGTTCCGACACGATGACGGGAATACCTTCCACAGATCCCAGTTGACCGGTCAGCACAGTGGCTTGCGGGCCGAATTTGTCCAAGGTTCGGAAATTGTCCACGCTGAGGGACCGGATAAAGGTGTTAATGTCGCAGACATACACCAACTCCGAAGGACGGACCCCATACTTTCCTAGCTTGGCCCGGACCTCGTTGAACATGTCGTCGGAGACCGCGGCGTTGTGGTCGTTGACCTGGCTGGTGTTGTCGACCAAAGGCAGATGTAGCAGACCGTCGAAGCCCACCAACCAATGGCCTTTGCCGGCGTCGGTGGTCGTGATGGTGGTTCCGTCGGCGTTGATGTTGTTGGTCGTGGTGGTATCGGCGTTGAGAAGAACGTCGTCAATGACTTCCCGGGCGTTCCGCAGCAGGCCTCGCCGCAGCTCCTCCATCATGGCGATGACGGCATCTTCGTCCAGGTCGTAGGACCAGGGGACCTCGGCTACCAGCTCGTAAGCGGTCAGAGTTTGGCGGGCGGTGGCCAAGGTCGTGCTCTTGGTGGCCACATTCTCCGTGCCGGGAAACCAGTTAACCGCGCCCAACTGGAGGGGAATCTGGAACGGGTTACTGGGCATTTCAATGGTGTTTAACAACGGGGCCACGGCGGTTTCCAGATTGACGTCGTCCCACAGTGCCCGTGCTTCCTGGGTATCTACCAGTTCGTCACCGCTCCCCGCCGAGGTGGAGTCCATGGCCGCTTTTATGTTGCTTTGCCAGTCCTCCAACATGCGAGAGTTCAGGCCGAAGGGTTCTCTTAGCTGGGCTTTGAGCAGGCTGCGGACGCAGGCCATGTCCAAGGGGTCTAGCCCGGTATACTTTCCGTAGGGAACCCGTGCCCGGTCACCGCCGGCGAACTTGGATAGGATGCCGCGCTTTTCCCCTTCATGCCACATATCTTGTACCCGGGCAAGTTGGGCGCCAACCCGTTCCACTTCCTCTTTTATAGGCGGAATTTCAGCGTCCATTCGGGACTGGTAATACTCCCGTATCGAAGCCACTTCCCGTTTGATCAGGTCTAGGTCTTGAGTCGCGATGGTCATATTAACCTCCAAGAATGCTGGTTTTTTGCCTTGGCGCCGGGTCCCAGGACCGAACCCGGTATTTCGTCACGTTGGTTTTCTAGGCGCGGGCTTGCCGAATCAGCGATAGCACCTGGTCCAGTTGCCCCATGGCTTCCCCCGGTTCGCCAAACTGGTCCGCTTCCTCCAGCATCTGTGCTAACTCTCCGATCAATTTGCTAATGTCGTCCACTCGGGCGGCCAACTCCGGCCAGATCCCCTCATGCACACAAACAGCGGCCCGATTTATGTTGCTTGATGGGGCCTCGGCTGCATTTCCAGTGGCGTCGACCAGGCGCAAGTACTCGCCCACCACAGGAGCTTGGTCCAGAGCACGTCGTAAGGCGTTTCGATTTGCCGGAACGGGAACCGCGCTGGTCTCCAGCAGTTCCTGCTCTAGGAAACGTATCCCCAGAAATGCTCCGGTCTTCTCATCCCGCCGTTCTTCATAACGAAGGGGCTTGAATCCCACCGACACACCCTTTTGATATCCGGTGCGGTACAGCATGGCGACTTCCTGGGCGAACTCGGTGGGGGCAAAATTCATCTTGGCCAGAAGTCTGTGAGGCTCTTGCCACACCTCGACAGCGCGGCCGATCACCGGGCGGGCGTAGTCGTGAGCCCACCAAAACACCGGGTTGTTCCGATAGGCGTCCAGGCGCCATCCTTACGCCATTATTACGTCGCCGTGGCGATCAACCTCGTCGGTGGAGATTACGAAGGGCATCGCCAGGCCGTCTTCGTTCTCGCTGATGCCCGCCTGGCTTTCCGTCCATTTGTGTAAGAGTGGGGCGTCGCTCAGGCCTCTCTGGTAAGCGTCCAGCGCCTCCAGCAGCCTCTCTCGTTCCCACAGCCCCAAGCCTGTCCCCGTCAATGTTTCACCTCCCGCTGATTTGGGATGCGCCGCCAGACCAACGAAGAAAGGGACAGATCCACGTCGGGGTCTGTCCCTTCCGAAAAATATGGCCCGTTGGCCTGGCTGCCAACCCGGTTAACTTGTTGATATCGAGATTAGAGAGGGGGATTCCAGGCTGTCAACACAACAGTGACACTGACCGAAACTTGAATCGCCAGTCAGTGGCAGCGATCAAATGGGGCAGGTCGTCGAATCTCTGAATCTCAGATCGAACACCAGCCGAATCTACGTTAATCGGGTGTTACAATCGTTGACTCATATCTACCCTTGTGATAGCCTTGTTTAGCCAATCCTACAGCGTGATTCGCTACTTGGTTCAATAACAAGGAGCGTGAAATTAAATGGAAGTCACCACATTAGCCATAGAGAAACTCAAGGAAGTCATGGCAGAACAAGGGGAAACCGATAGCTCCCTGCGAGTTATCGCAATGCCTGCAGAATCCGGTGGTGTCCAGTACATGTTGACCATGGAAAAGGAGACCCAGGCCGACGATACGGTCCTGACTCTGGACGGAGTCAACCTGTTGATGGACGCTGACAGCGTTCCATTTCTTGAGGAAGCTACCATAGATTTTGTGGAGAACTTCGGCGGACAGGTTGGGTTCGTAATCAACAACCCGATGTTTGCCAGCGCCGGTGGTTGTGGTAGTGGCAGTTGTGGCTGTGGCAGTGGCGGCGGTGGTTGTGGCTGCGGTAGCGGCGGTTGCGGCGGACATTAGTTCCTCAAAATTGAACTAAGTTATGATTTAGAACCGCCCAGATGCATCTGGGCGGTTCTTTTTTTGTCTACGCAACCTCATCGCCAATCGAGGGCAGTACGTCCTATCCAAGGATCAGCCGAATGATTCCTCGCTTGACTGCCTGCCGGACCCAAAGGATAATCCTGATTGAATTTCGCCTGGATTAATTCCCCTCTATTCGGTTCGAATTTCGACCATAATCACCAGGAGGCAACCGATGGCCCAGTCACCACACAGTGTGAATTTTGAGTCCCATAGGCCGGTGGTCATGGGGCGCAACGGTATGGTTTCTTCGGGCCATCCACTGGCCTCGCAGGCAGGAATCTCCATATTGCAACAAGGAGGCAACGCCGTGGACGCCGCCATCGCCACCGCCGCGGCGCTGAACGTGGTGGAACCGCTGATGTCGGGCATCGGCGGCGACGGGTTCATCATGGTCCACTGGAAAGAGTCGGACCGCATCGAGATCTGCAACGGAACCGGAGCGGCCCCCTACGCGGCAACCCGTGAGCGTTACTTGCCTGAGGGAATCCCGACGAAGGGCATCCTTTCCGTATCCGTGCCCGGTTTACTGGATAGCTGGCTGGCGTCTCACGAGAAATACGGCGTCCTCTCATTGGGCCAAGTCTTGGCCCCCGCGATAGATCTGGCGGCCAACGGCTTTCCCACCAGCCGCGTGTTATCCAACGCCATCGCCGCCGACTCTTTGTTGCGCCAGTTCCCCACCTCCCAAGCTGTGTTCACCATAGACGGACGGCCCCTACGTCCAGGGGAGATACTTTACCAGCAAAACCTCGCCAGAACTTTCCAAGCCGTGGCCGACGGCGGTAGAGAGGCCTTCTATGAAGGAGCCATCGCGCGGGCTATCGTAGCATTCAGCCAGGATCAGGGCGGAATTTTGACCATGAAAGATATGGCCGATTGCCACAGCCGCTGGCAGGAAGCGATCTCCACCACCTACCGGGGTCACGTAATTTACGAAGCGCCGCCCAACTCCAGCGGCCACATACTTCTCCAAGAGTTGAACCTGGTCGAACAGTTCGACCTGCAGGCCCTGGGCTGCAACACGGCCGCATCGATCCATCTTATGGTCGAAGCCAAGAAACTGTCTTTCGCCGACCGGGAGGCCTACATGGCCGACCCTGACTATACCGACATTCCTATCGAGGGCCTACTTTCCAAAGAGTACGCCAAAGAACGAGCCAAATTAATCGATCCCAGCCGGGC
>JAKUQE010000134.1 GCA_022450395.1 Dehalococcoidia bacterium
TTCCACTACCTGGTGGCCATCATGGACTGGCACACTCGGTACGTGGTGGCCTGGAACCTGTCCAACACCCTGGACGCTGATTTCTGTGTCGAGGCCTTGGAAGAGGCGCTGGGCAAGGGAAGGCCGGAGGTGTTCAACACTGACCAAGGGAGCCAGTTCACCGGAGCCAGTTCACCGGCGAGGCCTTCACCGGACTCCTGGAGCGCAACAGGGTCAGAATCAGCATGGACGGGAAAGGGCGGTACAGCGACAACATATTCGTGGAGCGGCTGTGGAGGACGGTGAAGTACGAGGAAGTCTACCTGAAAGCCTACTCCAACGGACGAGAGGCCAAGGCTGGCCTCGACGGTTACTTTCATTTCTACAACAACCAACGGCCCCACCAGGCCTTGGGCTACCGGACACCGGCTGAGGTGTTCAACGGAGATTCGGTGCAATCGACAGAACACCCAACAGGGGGGAGATGGTCACCAAACAGAGCATTGGTAAACCTTGGAAACACGGCGGGACTCTCACTTAATAATGCCCCAATCCTGTCCTACTGATGGGGTCCACCTTAGTTAGCCATTGGGCTATAAGTTCGGAGATTTACCGGCCCAGCACCAGAAGAGAGAGTCCCACCACCGCCGCCGGTTAACACCGGTTCACCGACAGGCATTGTAAGCAGGACCCGGCAGCAAGACAAGAGGCGAAGTCCCATCAAGGTACCGAAGTTCATTTTTGATCCTTTGTTGTAAAGTATGCACTCGCTGACCATCTCCCGTTGATAGGTCCAATGACAGAAGCCACCAGATCAATTATAACAAGACCCGGTTTAGCTGACGCCGAGCCGGAGATTCATGGAATCGGATGCTAATTTGTTTCTAATTTCTAATGAACCCGTTTAACCCATGTGCTAAAATAGACAGGATGGAAACACCTCAACAATCTCTTATTTATTGGGACAAGACTCGGCGACCGGTGAACTTCCTGTTTATTTTGGCCGCGATTGCGGCAGTCCTTGGTTTGATGGGGCTGCAAAACGATAGAGGTCCAACGTTACTGGTCCTCGGTCTAGGCGTGGGAGGATATAGTTGGCTCACTAATGCCCGGACTTACCTGATCTACCCGCAACACTTGGTGATCGCGTTCGGCACTCCCAGGAAACGGATCGTTCCATTCACCAATATATCTCACGTTGAGTTCCTGAGTTTGCCCACATTGGGCGACCGGGTTCGTGTCCGATTAGAGAACGGCCGGGGAATCATGTTGCAGGCAAAAGACTCCGAAACCTTTTATAACCGGTTGGACGAAGCACTAAATAATTTCCATGGACCGCGTCCGGAGTACCCTCTCAATAATGGCCGTTCAGACATTGAGGACCCTAGCTAAACTGTTTTAACTCGCCTCGCATTCCCGGCCTCGCGTTTCCGGCCTCAATGGACAACATCCATTGAGGTTTTTGTTTGATTTAGGCATCTACACCGGTGGAGTTGGTGACTGATTTAGTCGTCCCCAGACCCTTGAGGCGCCACGACTCTGCTTGGCTGCTTATCAGTGGAAGTCCTTTGAAAGACGGCCACAAAGCTACCGCTCATTATGATCAATACCACCGCCAAAGCAGAGAACCTGAAGCCATCCCGATAGGCTAGTTGGGCCTCTGGCACGGGCAATAGCTCAATCGCGAACGGAAGAGCAAGTCCCAAGATTGTGGCGCTTATCGTGGTCCCCAAAGTGTGTCCCATTTGGCGGGTGGTCTCCAACATCCCTGAAGCAAAGGTGCGGCTTTCCGGTAGGGTGTTCATCACCACCGCGTTGTTGGCCGTGTTGAATAGGTTGGACCCGATGTACGTAGGTAGCAAGAGCAACGGTATACCCCACCAACGAACTTCACTAGCGAACGCTCCGACCAAAAGAAATCCCAGGGCTATTCCCATCATAGCCGCCGGCCTTAGCCATCTAGGATTGTAGCGATCGTACCACCATCCGGCGAACGTGGGCAAGAATAGTCCCAACAACTGGTTGGGCAGCAAGACCAGGGTTACGAATATGGGGGCCTTACCGAGGCCGTTTTCGACGACGATGGGGATCAATGTAACCACGGCCAGCATGGAAAGATGGAACGTGGCGTTGGTGTATAAGGCGGTGGAGAAATATTTGTGCTTGAAGTACCTGAAATCTACGAAGGGATCGTCCGTGCGGTATTGCACGACGATGAATAATCCGAGGAGTACCAGAAACAGAAGGTGCATGGGCACATGGTAGGAGATGGCATCCGCCGAGGTAAATGTCTCCTCTCCTCCATGAAGGTGTAACCCTGAGAGGACAAACGTCCCCAGGGTTACTACCATCAAGATAGCTCCGATATAGTTGATGGAAATGTTCCTGGCAGCCTCCGTGATCTGGGCGCTATGGTGCTTCAACAACGGGTAGCTATACTTGACGGCCAGCAAGCCGATGGGGAGGGATGTGAGAAACACAAAACGCCAGTTAAGGAATTGCAAGAAGATGCCGAAGAGCACTAGCCCAATCAGCGACCCGAGGCGGGCCGACACCACGGGCACGGAGAAGGCCCTGCCCCGCTCTTTCTCATCGAATACCATCGCCAAAATCGCGTTGGAATTGGCGGTGATCAAGGCGCCCCCAACCCCGACCAGGCCGCTCCACAAAATCAATTGATTGAAATCAAATGATGTAGCAGCCAAGACGCTGGCGATAGAAAGAACGATGATCCCGGCGAAGTAAACCCTGGCGTGACCATACCTTTCGCCCAGGCGGGCAGCCAGAAAAACGGTGCTGCCCAGCATGAGCAATCGGATTATGACCATCCAGGCCGCTTTCGAGACTTCGACGTCAAAGTCCCGCGCTACCGATGGTATGGTCATGGCGATCGGCATACTGGACAACTGCACCAGCATCTGAGACGACGCCAATCCGATCAGGGTTTCCCGGCGTTCCACGTTGGTTCCCAACTCGCGGAACGTGCTGATCACGTTGAGCCTTTGTAGAAGCAACGAAAGAAAGATAAGAATTACTCCGGGTTCACTCTAGGTTGGTATCACTTCTAAGAATACTGTCTTAAGTGCATTATTGCATTTAATGATTGCGCTTTCCAGCCCATCGACTCAATGCACACGCAACGGTCTTCACTGACCGAGCCCCGGGACGAACGTCTCAGACTTTTAGACGATCAATTTCCTCGGTCGGTACCGTCGCAGACGGTCTGACCGCTAAGGAGGACTGGTTATCTCTAATTCGGCTTCCAGCAGTTCTAGGCCGTACGCCTCTTTACGAACCCTCAAGTCAAAATACATAAGAGTGCTGCCGATCATAGTCCAGGGTCCGGTCAAAGTCCCGAGAATGATCAAGGATATCCTGCCGATGGCGGAGTCGTTGGACAAAAATAGAACTGACAGAGACAGGGCGGACGGAAGGATCCAGCAAACGGCCACGATTCCGAAAACCCGCAACCAGCTCCCTCTAACCAGAGATATGCTGCGGCCAAAGGCTCCCACCGGTCCCAGGTTTTCTAACATCACCGCCTGGGGATAGAGCCACAGCACGACCAGCAGAACCAACAGTATCGGTATGCCTACTAGGACCAAGCTAAGAAGCAAACTGCCGGCCAGTAGGAACGTGTAGATAAACAAGCAGGCTTCCAGAGTGGCTACACGCCGCCAGGCTCTAGAGTAGGAAGAACCTACCGAGGGCGTCAGGCCCAAATAATCGATGGCCACCGCGTGGGTGACCGCGCCAAAACTCAGAGCAGTCAAGACCAACGACGAGAGAACCAGAGTTATGCTCCACCACAACGGTAGGGGTCCGAAACCGAGAAGCCCTGGGATCTGAGGGATCAATCCGATGCCAAGGAACACCGGCAGGTTCCTACCGTACACGCGGGCGGACTCCACCAGGAGATCGCTCAGGCTACTCGGTTCAAACGTGGTCCCGCCGGGACGCCTCTCCCCGGTAAACTCTGGTTGACGCCGGCCTAGATCCTCCGGCGCCGGCAATTCGATGGCCCCTCCGCAATTGCCGCAAAAGTGGGCGCCGTCCGAATTATCGGCGGCGCAGTTGTTACATCTCATACTGTGCCCTTATTACACGATGGCGGCTAACCCAATGGGGATACCCTGAGCGGCCTCATCCTCCCGATCGGCAAGAAACATAAAATGTGCTTCCGATCCCAGGATAGATCGACCGGCGCGGTTAGCGCCTATGTGCGGATCGCCGGGCTAACCCACCCGTTGGGCATCCGGGTTGTAGACCGGCCGAACCATCTCGTAGGAGTCAGTGGTGTGGCAATACATGTTGCCCGCCAAACGGCCTACCGGTTTTAGCTTCTGATGGTTGATCCGGTGCCCGTCGATGATGTCGTCACGCAGGTGGACCAATACGACCTCGCCGATGACCAAACCGTGCTCATGGACGCCTTGGCCGATGGGAACGACCTGGTTGAGCCGGCATTCCATGTTCACCGGAGATTCGGCGACCCGGGGCGGCCTGATTATCTGGGACGGCGCTTGGGTCAGTCCCGCGATCTGGAATTCGTCGGCTTCAGCTGGATATTCGGCGGCGGTGATATTCATGGCCTCGGCAATTTCGTCGGACACAATGTTTATCACGAACTCGCCAGTCTCCTCGATGTTGGCCAGAGTGTCCTTCTGTTTGTCCCCGACGTGCCGGGATGACGAGAACACGATGGTGGGCGGGTTATAGGATACAGCGTTGAAAAACGAGTAGGGCGCGAGATTTACGTAACCGTCAGCGGACATACTGGAAACAAAGGCGATGGGACGGGGTACGATCACTCCGGTGAAAACCCGGTTGAAGCCCTCGAAGTTATTGGGGTCGATAATCAAGACGTTACCTCCGGATAGGATGTTAGGAATTATACCCTTTTGACATAAGCCATCGGCGCTGCTATCTTTGGTGCGGCTCAAAAGGTGGCTCCAGCCTAGGTAAACCACCGATGAGCGCCTTTGCACCAATAATGGACGGCTGGAACCAAACTCGATCGATAAAGGACATCCGGCGATGAACTGGGCTGAGATTATCGTGCAGGCACTCAAAGACTGGGATACTTCGTTGATCGCTTACGTGCCGGACATATCCATCGACCAAGTAACCAGACTTATCGACGATGATCCATTTTTCCACCTGGTATCCGCCACCAGGGAGGAGGAAGCCATTGGCATCGCGGTGGGAGCGTACGCCGTGGGCCGCAACGCCGCGGTGTTCATGCAGTCAAGCGGCTTCGGCAACACGCTCAACGCCGTGGCTAGCCTTTGCATCCCCTACCGAACGCCCATACCCATGTTCATCAACATGCGAGGCGGTCCCGGTGAATTCAACATCGCCCAGGTAGCCATGGGCCGCACCACCAAACCTATTTTAGACCTCTTAGGCTTGGTCCATTTCACTTTCGACGACGACCACCGCATGGGCGAGATCCTGGACGGCGCGTTGAAGCTGTGCCATGCCGGCCGCCAGCCGGTAGCTCTCTGCCTCACCCGGATGCTCCACGGAGGCAAAGTTGCTTAGGTTCGAAGCCACCCAGTTGATCCTGAAGCATGCCGGAAACCGGCCCATCGTCGCCAACTTGGGGCCCACCACCGATGAACTTTGGCACGCCCAGCATAGAGACCGAAACTTCTACACCTACGGCAACATGGGCCTTTGCTCCTCCCTCGCTTTGGGCATGGCCGTATCCACCAGCGAACAGGTCATCTCGTTGGATGGGGACGGTTCTCTGCTAATGAACCTGGGAACCATCGCCACCATAGGCCGGGAACAGCCTAAGAACCTGATCGTGGTGGTTTGGGACAACGAAATGTGGGACCAGACCGGCCACCAGCAGAGCCATACCGCCCTGGGAACCGACCTGGAACAAGTTGCGAAAAGCTGCGGAATTACCCATACCGCCACCGTAATCGACCTAGAAGAGCTAGAGACGGTGTTCCGCACCGCGCTGGAAGGTGACGGTCCCTGGTTCATCGTGGCCAAAACCGAGCAATCCGAATATATGCCGGTGTCGCCCATCGAACCGGAGATGACCCTGTACCGCTTCCGTAACTCTTTCTCCAGCTAACGAAGTTCAAGAAAAGCTAAGGCCCGGCCGGGATCACCCGGCCGGGCCTATTGATTTGTGTCCTTTGTCTAGATCGGGGGGATCAGTGCTTGACGTATTTGTCGAACCACCCCAGCGTGCGGGTGAGAGCATCCTGGGCGGAAGCTTCGTGGTAGCTGCCGCGATCGTCACAATTGAAGCCGTGTCCGGCGTCCGGGTAGCTCTTGAAGTCGTAGGTTACTCCGGCATCTTTGAGCTTGGCTTCGATCGTGGCCATATCTTCCGGTGACGGATTGGCATCCTGTCCGCCAAAGTTGCCCATCACCGGGATCTTTATCTGGCCGGTGAGATCGATGGGGGCCGGACCGTCGCCGAAAGGCAGCAGCGTGCGGCCGGGGTAATAGCACGAAGCGGCGCTGAGGCCGGGGCAACTGGTGGCCGCCAGGTAGGTTATGCGGCCGCCCACGCAGTATCCGACGATTCCAATCTTCTGTTTGTTGGTCCGGCGGAACTGCTCAGATTGGGTCCAGAGAATCACCTGGTTGATGTCATCGACCAACTCGTCGTCGCGCAGAGCGCCCATATAGCGGTTTCGCGCCGGCACGTCTTCATCACCGTAACCCAGTTTAGGATTTGGATGCTCCCGGTGGAACAAGGCCGGGGCTATGGCCACGTAGCCTTCCTGGGCGAAGCGGTCGCAGACCTTCTCGATGTGGCGCGTGACGCCAAATGCCTCCTGGATCACGATTATGGCGGGAAATTCGTTTCCGGCGACAGGGTGGCTAACGTACATAACCATGTCTTGGTTTTCCGCGCCCTCGTTCTCGTCGTAAGACTGACCCGCTTGTTCTACGCTCCCACCGGCAAACCGTAGGTTCTCCCAAAATGACGGCATCTCTACTCCTCCTACTCATGGATCTGATTCCCATCGGTTCCATGGTCCGTCGCCCCGATGGGCCCGTTACGCATAACGATTGGCTAGATGGGGCCGATTTTAGCAGAGGGATTGGCTTCAGACAAGTTTGCCTTTTCGGTCAATATGACGGTGAGTCAGTTTACTGTTCCCGTTCCAGCAAAATCCGGGCATCCAAGGCCAAGGCAATTCGATGCATCAGCTTCGATCTCTAAGACGCCGGTCTCAAGGATATCCCTTCGATTGCCGGGCGAGATATGAATCATCTTGGAAGAGAGGAGATAGGAGCAGGCGCGAGGAAAGGAGCGAAAAAAAGGCCGGACAGGGTGCGTTCCCTGTCCGGCCACTTTGACACGTACTAATTACCGGCTGTACCGATAGTCCTCGATCTGGTCGGCCATCACCTTGATCTCGGCCAGAGCCATCGCCACTTCATTGGGGGCCGACTGCTTGAATACCATCTTCTCGCTTTCCGAGAGCCCGCTGATATCCAGATGCAGGTCCATGGTCAGGCCCTCGGCTTCGTTCTGGAGCTTGAGCCCATAATACACCAGGGAGCGGCGCAGGTCCGGGGAAAACATGCTGGGTCCAAACGGCACCTTGTAGTGCTGGGTCAGAGTCATGGTGCCTTCGACGCCATCGAACGCCAGCACTCTTTCGGACCCGTCCTCGTAGTAAAGGGTGACCATAGCTTTCTGTAGATCGGATCCTCTGGTGTAGTTGTTCAGCTGAACGGTGCTGAGCACCGACTGCCGTTCCGCATCGAACAGAGCAAAGTATACGGTGATATCCCTCTTCTCGGTATCAACCTGGAAAGTGTACCAGGTGTCCACCGTTTCACCGCCGGGCATTCTCAGGTCCATCAGGCCTTCATCTAGGACATCGCCATACTTCACGTCGGGCAGGAAATCCAGATTGTCACTTTCGTCAGCGGTTACCACGGTTTCGACGGTCTTCTCCGTGCCGGGATTCACGACCTCAACCGGAGCGGGTAGCGGCGTCGCCGTGGGACGCAGCACCGGGACGGCGGTGGGCGGTACAGCGGTGGGTTCGGGGACCGGCGTCGCCGTCGGCGCCAGTATGACCACAGGGGCTTCGTTCACGGCAGCGGAAACCGAATCGCCGGACGGTTGTGCCTCGACATTGGTTTCAACTGCTGTAACCTCGGCCTGGGCGGGCGTAATCGGAAACGCGCCGAATCCCTGGGTGAAATAGGTTGCGGCCAACCCGGCGAATAGCAACACTGCGATCAAAACTAGGAAAATTACCGGCTTTGGGGTGCCACGGCTCTCAGGCGCCCTCGAACTTCTCATGACTAGCTCCTATCGCGATATTCGAGTAAAGTTTGCAAGATAAGGGAGACCATCAATTGACCATTAGAGATTGGGCAAACTGGCCGCGGCCTTTGAGGCGGTTTCCCATTGCTTTTGTCTGCCTTCCCGCTTGTGTTGGACCTCTCCCAGCATCCTGCTAGCGTCTGTAAAGAAGGTCTCTATCTTGTCCATAGCAGCGCCCTCGCCTAGGTTGGACACGATGACCGTAAAACTGATGGTGTCCGAGACCCTGCCGGGATAGGTGCCCTTCCTTCTTCCTGCTCCGGGAACCCGCTCCGCCAGAGTGTTGTCCATCATTTCCACGATCTCTTCGGTTGCTTCGTCGGCAGGGCCACTAAATAGACCCAGGACGTTTTGGGCGTCGTAGTGGGCCTCGCCGTTCTCCCAAATTTCACAATCTATGGAGAGTTCGCTTAACGCTTGATGCAACACGTTCTGCGCCCGCTCGATCTGATTCTTAGCGACCGAAAAGTGGTTGGCCTTGGGAGCAGAGCTACGGAAGCGGCTCAAGAAGGAAGTCTGCTTCTTGGGAATCGTGGTATGGCTGATCCCGATGGCGGTAGCGCCATGGAGAATGCGTATGACATCGTTTGCGTCCAGCACTTCTCCGATGTAGCGGCGGTCGGTTTCCTCGCCAACGCACAGGATATCCATGAATGAATCGGCAATCTTACGGTTCATCGTTTCGTAGTTGTAGGTCATGGTCTGGTTGCCGCGGACGAACTTCTGGTTGTCCACCAGGAAGACGGCATCGGCGGAGGAGTTATCCAGGACCCTCTTCAAGCAGGTTGCGGTGTTTACCATGCTGTCTGGATCGTCGTACTGATTCTCGAAGGGCAACACCAGCAACGCGTAGATCGGCTTTTTGAAGGCCTCTTTGAGCAAGTCTACGATTACGCCTACCGAGCCGGACCCGGTGCCCCCGGCGGTTGTGGCGATCACCAACATGGCGTCGGCGGATGGGACATCGCCGTGGTCACGAATGGTGGAGACTATCTTGTGGGCGCCCCGCTTAGCTTGCTCGGCCCCGTCGGCGTTGACCTTGCCGGCCCCCCGCCCACGGAACTCGTCGGTGGTGCCCAACAGAATCGTGTGGTCGTCGGTTTGAGGGATATGATTGAGGCCGTAGAGGTCCCCCGCCCCCAGGTTTACCGCGAAAACCCCTTTGGATAGAGGGTCTTCATCCGATCCGGTAAAGATTCTGATGCGCCGGTTTTTCCACACCCACTTCCCCAGCGCGACAAACTCATCGGCGATATTTGATCCACCCTGGCCTGCTCCCACTACGACAAGTTTCATGGTCAACTCCTTGATTTAGTTAACTGGTCATACTCCAAGAATGGTGGGTGTGACCCCGTTATATATGAGGCGGCCACGAACCGGTTTGTGCTATAACCGGGGTTACAGATCGGTCCATGGAGCCATTTGAACAACATTGTAGGGCACTTTATTTAAAGGTCAGCTTTGGTAATTTAACCAATTTTGTCCGTTTTT
>JAKUQE010000135.1 GCA_022450395.1 Dehalococcoidia bacterium
GGGTGAATAACATTGCTCCCAAGATCCCGGAGATGTTGGACAGGGACAAGATTGTGGTGACACGGATCGAACCCACCGCAGCCTCCGTTATTCACTAGCAAAGGTTAAATAGCCAAAGCTTGTCAGGAAAAACGGCATCAGCCCTTCAGGAACCTTAGTTTTGACTCTCATTAGAGTAGATGAAAGCAATGAACATCCTGCTGATCGCAACCAACCGCCATGGGCGCTACATGACCAACATTCAGGCCCAACCCCTTCCAATAGGCCTGGCCTACAACGCCGGGTACTTGGACCCTGCACGACACACTACAAAAATGTTGGATCTCATGTTTGCCGATGATTACTTAGGTGATGTAGAAAGGGCGATGAAAGATTTTCAGCCTGGATTAGTGGGACTGTCTATTCGCAACCTAGATAACGGAAGTAATTTGAACCCTCAGTCGGTGCTCCCTATCACCAAGCAGGTCACCGACCTGATTCGGTCAATCAGCCAAGCCACGATCGTCTGCGGAGGCCCTGCTTTCAGTATCCTCCCATACGAGTGTTTCGATTATATTGGGCCTGATATGGGCATCACTGGTAGCGGCGGAGATTCCTTTTCCGACTTGGCCGACCGTCTCGAACGAGGGGAGTCATATAAAGACTTACCTGGTCTGGTGTACCGGGCAGATGACAAAATCATAGTGACTGAACAACAGATGACTACAGGGGTTATGAAGCCCCCGCGCCTGGAAGATTTAGACCTAGACAGATACTCTGAGGCAGGATTCGGCATCGGTGTTATCACCAAATGGTTTGGAAACCAGACTCCTTCGCGGAGCGCCCCTAGCAGTGATAAAGACCGGCAAAACCTGCGGCCTTTTGAAGAGGTGGTTGCCGAAGTGAAGGATTTGAGGCATCGGCTGGGGTTGAGTAAGTTCTTCTTCATCGCCAACGGTTTCAACGTCCCACCCGATCACGCCAAGTCCTTTTGCCAAGCTTTGATCGACTCTGATTTGGAGATAGAATGGAACACCGGCCTTGTTCCCCGGAGTTGCGATCAGGAATTGATTGGCCTTATGAAAGAAGCAGGATGCGGTTTGGTGATAATCGGCGACTTAGTAGTCGATGCCTATGACCCAGAGGACCTGTCCGTCCGCCTGGACCAGATGCTCCAAGTTTGCCGCTTGTGTGAGGAAGGTGACCTCCCGTACACCGTCGGTCAAACATTCGGTGCCCCCGGAGAAACCCGAGAAACCGTGGAGCGGAAACTAGTCTTTCTTCGGGATATCAATCCCGCGGTGGCCAACCTAAGGGTGGGGATACGCATGTTGCCCGGATCGAGGTCGACGGAACAGGCGCGATCAGACGGGCAGATTTTTGACGACGGGGATTTGATTCACCCCACCTTTTACGTTGCGGAATCGGTGAAGGATTGGATCGTCGGTCATTTGCAGAACGAGGCAAGTCAAAGATCTAGTTGGAGTGTTGACTGACGACGCCTTGGGACCTACCAAGATGTTCCCCTACCAACAGTAGTCCAGACTTCGTCTCGATGCATGAAGCCGGGCACACGCGCTCCAAGTTGATGCTGATGCAGGGCGCCAACGCCAAGATCATCAGTGGACGCCTCGGCATTTAAGCTTGGTAAATCGTCCCGGTATTTATCGATGGCAAACGAAATTCCAGACCTAGCTAGTAGTATCGATTCTCTGATTCAACGTCTGCGCTCAAACACCAAATATTACACTGGAGGGTGTTGCTGGTGCCATGGAGTCGCTTGCTCGTAGGCATAGGCCACCCGTAGAACCAGGGCCTCTTCCAAGTCGCGTCCCACCAGTTGTAGCCCCACTGGAAAGCGCTCTTCCTTGGCGAAACCGCAGGGAATGGAGATTGCCGGCAAGCCCGCCTGACTGGCCATACCATTGAGGTAGACGGCCCGGGAACGAGCAGGTACATCCCTGCCACGGATGTTGGCGGTAATGGCGTCCCATTTGTCTCCGATGGTATTACCGGTAGGCATTACGATCGCGTCCACTCTTTGTAGAGCGGCGATGGCCTCTTGGCGGATGGCCATTCGTTTTTGCTGGCCATGCAAGTACTCGGTAAAGGACTGTGTTTCGCCCCGCTCCAATTGCGTATGCAACTCCTCCCACTCTTGCAAAGCGTCGTTTGAGAAGTTGTCACGAAGCCACACAGCCCCTTCGGCGGCCAAAGAATTGTTGCGGGCTTCGTAGGCCAAAGGGAGAGAAAGTTCGACAATCTCGGCTCCCAATTCCTCCAGTACTCCGACCGCATTGCGCACTGCGTCTTCTTCATCCTGGTTGATCCATTCTTTCCATACCCAAGAATCCACCGGCAACCCGATCTTCAGGCCTCCGACACCTCCCATAACCCCGGAGCGGTATTCGCTGGATTCCAGATTCAAACTCACCAAGTCCTTCGGGTCATGGACGGCGAGGCATTCCATGGCAATAGCGTTATCTTCTACCGTCTTTGTTATGGGCCCAGCTTGATCGGTCGTCCAAGAGGTAGCCCAAACGCCGAACCTGCTGATCCGACCAAAGGTCGCCTTGAAACCCACCACGCCACAGTTGCTGGCCGGGTGGCGCACGGAGCCACCCGTATCGGTTCCGATGGACAGCAAGCCCATGCCTGAAGCCACCGCCGAGCCGGAACCGCCACTTGTGGTTCCCGGACTAGTGTCTGGATCCCACGGGCTGTAGCACATCACCGGGTTGTCGCCGCGCCCAATGTGAGAGTATACCTTGCCCAGTAAAATTGCCCCCGCGTCCTCTAGCAGGACGTGGACAGTCGCGGACTCTTGGGGCTGGAAGTCGATCATACGTGGGTTGCCGAAGGTAGTCCGAATACCCTGGGTTGCGATCACATCCTTCAAAGTGTATGGGATGCCGTGCAAAGGTCCTCGGTATTTGCCGCTGCTAATTTCTTTCTCTGCTTGCTGGGCCCGCTGAATCGCGTATTCGGGAGTCATGGTGGTAAATGCTTTTAGAATGGGGTCCACACGTTCACTCTGCTCAATGCATGCTTGGGTCAACTCCACAGGCGAAAGTTGTCGTTCCCGGATAGATCGGCTCACCTGAGAAATGGTTGTGTTTAAAAGATCGGCCCCAGTCATAACCTATCCTCCCAGAAATCTACGCTCACTTAGATGGGCTTAGGACAATACGCCGGTGGTGCGGTCGGTCGTTGTGAGAGGTGTCCGCATAATGGTCATTAGCGGTAGTTTACCAGTTTTGTCCTTTAGCCAGACCCCTCAAACTCTAAAAATGGGACGGAGTTTCGGGTTTCCAGATACGGTCCTCTGGGGGTGAATCCTTTCGTTGTGCGGCGAACAACCCCAGAAATACCCCATACCCATACGGGCCCTATGGATGGGGCTTCTGTTTTCGATTGAAGGATAAGTTATGACTAGTGATGTCTACCTTCCCGCAAGAAGAGCCCGGTGACGTCTTACCGACCGGACCGTGCTCTTGACCCTCCTATTCGGTCCCGGTGACCGACGTCTGCTCCTGTGGTGTTACCCGGTGTTGATACCTGCTATTATGTTGCGCAACCGATAGCAACCCTTGAATAGATCATCGGCACATGCCCGCTTCGGTCTTCTAGACAACCATGTTCAAGGCCCATAACCCGTCCAGGCCCAAGCAGGCCGCCCTCTACACAGCTATCGAGCAATACACCAACGCCTACCAGGACCTTCTCGATTGTTGCCGGGAGAGCCTCGACACACTGGAAGAGAAAGGGAAGTCCAACGGACGATATCGGGAAGCGTTGACCCGATGGCAGTTGCCGAAACCATCTACCTTCAAGGCATTTCAACTCCACAGCAGCATGCATGATGCCATGCTTATCGATGAAGCCGGCTCTACCACAAGTTATCTGAGTCTCAAGGCGGAGAGCACCGAGACCGGGTTCCCCGCCTGTCGGGACCCAAAACCAGATGGCTACCCTAAGGCCCTTGATGAGTTCCCTTCGGTAGTCGACGACCTTAAAGAAGAGACTAGGAAGCGAGCTCACCTCCACCCTTCAACGACCGTTCTAATCTTCCTTGAGAACAGGGAAACAGGTCCAAGCGAATGGACCCATTTCATTGGTTAGCTTTTCTCATACTGCTGGCCGAGTCCCTTTGGCGAAGGCGGATCCCGGGGGAGTATGGGGCACTGGGCACGATGGAGATTAAGGAAGGCGATGTTGTTGGTTTCGGCATCCATGCTCTGGAAGATGGCAATGCGTTCGTTAAAATCGGCGTTAACGACAACTTTGGTCGCCCCAACCCCTTAACGCCCGAATGCACACGGCCGTTTTCTGAGCGCAGTGTGGCTTTACACATTCTTCGATTCCGATACCGCAGCTTCTGAGGTCTGTCCAACACCCCGACCTGGGATGGGCACACTTCGTGCGCGCCTGACGGCGTCACAGTCGCCTTTACCTCGCTGTTAAACTGAAGATGGACCTGCTGAACGTTCCAGAGCCAGTGAGGAGGAGCTGTTGAATGTGAGCCAGTGTGGCTCCGCGACGCTGCCGGCCGGCCGCCACACAACATCCACACCGGCTACAACCCCAGACAACCCCACCTCTTTCGATAGTGTCCAGGAAAGGAGCCTCTGGTGCGTGCGTTAACCCACAGACGGCAGCGGTCTCGGATATTCCTTGGCTGGTGGATGGTGTCCCTAGCCGGGATGGTCCATTCCATCAACGCTTCGGCTTATAACAAAGGATACGTTGTCTTCTTGCTGCCAGTCAGCGAAGGGTTTGGCGTCAGCCGCGCCTCCATTTCCTTGGTGTTTTCGTTGTCGCGGTCCGAAGGCGGTCCAATCAGCCCCGTGGCCGGGTGGCTGATTGACCGGTTTGGCCCCAAGCCCATCTTGATGATCGGCGCCACCATAACCGGTACGGGTTTCTTGCTTCTGGCCAGGACCGAGAACATCTGGACCTTTGGCCTTGTTTACCTGGGTATGATCACTCTGGGTAGCGGCCTGGCTTTCTCCAACTCCCTGTCGGCCCTGATCAATAATTGGTTTATCCGCCGCCGGGCCCTGGCCATGTCCTCTTACCACGGCATCAGCGCGCTAACCCCGGCGATCCTCGTGCCGTTACTGGCCCTGCTTATCGCCTCCCAAGGATGGCAAACCGCCTCCTCGGTAGCCGGAGCCATCATCTTGTGCGTAGCTCTACCCCTTTCCCTTCTGGTACGCAACACGCCGGAGTCGGTTGGATTGCTCCCCGACGGAGACCGAGCCAGTGCACCCGCCGAAAGAGCGAGCCGCCATCCAGAGAACCAGCAACCGTCCGAGGACGCCCAGTTCGCCGACTACGGGCTGGGCGAGGCGCTGCGCACACCTTCCTACTGGCTGCTTCTGGCGGGTAGCACCCTACGTCTGACCGCCAAGGCCGGTGTAATTCTCCATATCATACCCATATTAGTGTGGAAGGGCATCGAGCAACAGACCGCAGCATTCATCTTTGGGTTTCTTCTCCTTCTCTTGGCGCCCTTGTCCCTGTTCTTCGGGTGGCTAGCCGACGTGGTCCCCAAGAACCTAGTGCTGTCCATGACTTCGGTCGCAGGAACCATATCGTTCTTGCTGCTGGCATCCCCTCTATCCGCGGTTTGGGTTATCTACTTGTTTGTGCTGCTCTTCGCGGTAGCGGAAACCAGTGGTTCCAACAATTGGGCTACCTTTGGAGACTACTTCGGCAGGAGGGCCTACGGGCGGCTGCGTGGGCTTACGCAACTAGCCTCCAGCCCTGGCGTATTCCTGGCTCCGGTGTTTGCCGGATGGTGGTATGACCGGGCGGAGAACTACACCTTACCCTTGTGGGTCTTCACCGTTTTCTTCGGCTTGGGTGCGTTAACCTTCGCCTTAATGCGGAAGCCAAATCGGCTCCACACGGCGGAGGGAGCGGAAACCAGGACGTTGGCATGATACGATCGGACGGCTTTAGCTGGAACTACCCATAGAGTTATCCAAGTGATTGAGGTGCGGCAACCATGCCCATGAGCCAGGAGCAGCTAGAGGTGTTCTTGAAACAGCCTGAGGTGGCCGTGATCAGCACGGTAGACGAATTCGGTAGGCCTCGGTCGGCGCCAATCTGGTTCCAATGGGAGGACGGAACAGCCTATATGTTCACAGCGCGTCGCACTTTGAAGTGGCGGAACCTGCTAGCGCGACCCCATGCTTCTCTGTGCATAGACAAGCGTGAACCTCCGTACTCATCGGTCGTTATGGATGGGCCGGTTCTGGAGACTGATCGGCCTCTTTACGAACTTGTATTGTCAATGGCACTGCGGTATTACGGCAAGGAAAAGGGACGTTCCTTTGCCGAGGGATACCGAGACAAATCGCCCAGGGTCGTTGCCTTCAAGCTGTCCCCGCGCCACATCGCAACGTTTACCCCTGACGATGCGTAAAGGCAACTAATCCAAGGAATTCTAATGATTCAAGATTAGATAAAGAACCAACGGAAAGGAAGTGGTCACCAAGTGGAGTATTGGTAAACCTTGGGAATCCGGCGGGACTCTCACTTAATATCGCCCCAACCCTGTCCAACTGATGGGGTTCACCTTACTGGCGTTTCCTGGGACAAATTTTTTAGATCCATAGTCAAATTTCCACTAAGGATGCCTCGACCGATCGAGTGGATACGTATTGCAAAGGGGACCACCCTGATGCACACTCACAATGGCGCCTCTAAAACTTAGTCAGGCCGACACGGGCTGCGGTCCCTTTTGACTGGGGAGGGCAATTTGAGGGTGCGAAATTCTCACTCTTACTACAACACCGCACGAAGGGAGGGATCCATGGACCTGGAGTTGGAGGGCAAAACTGCCATAGTTACCGGCGCCAGCCGGGGCATAGGCAAAGCAGTGGCTAGAGAACTGGCGTTGTCGGGCTGTGACGTCGTCATTTGCGCCCGTCGGCCCGAAGATCTGGAGCTAGCCGCAAGAGAGCTGAGCCAGGAGACGGGCCGAAAGGTGGTCGGTATCACCGCGGATACTACCAGCACGCCCGATGTTGAGCGAATGATCCAGGAAGCGGCCAATGTGTTAGGGCGCATCGACATCCTGGTCAACAATGCAGCGGCCCCTGGAGGCATCGCCCGGGGACCATTAGCCAGTATTTCCGACGACGATGTACTTGATGATCTGAATACCAAGGTGGTGGGTTATTTGCGCTGTGCTCGTGCCGTAGGCCCCTACATGACCGACCAGGGCTGGGGACGAATCGTCAACATCGGTGGCTTGTCGGCCCGGAACGCTAACGGCGCCAACGTCAGCGCCGGGATCCGCAATGCCGGCCTGGTTAACCTGACCAAATATCTGTCCCAGCAACTGGGACCGTCGGGGGTAACCGTGAATCTGGTCCATCCAGGCGCCACCCGTACCGAGCGTAGCGGACCCATGTACGAGGAGCAGGCGCGGCAACAGGGCATCTCCGTAGAAGAAGTGGAGGCCCGTGTCGCGGCAAACAACGCCACGAATCGCATCGTAGATGCCAGCGAGCTCGCCTATGTGGTCGCGTTCTTGGCCTCACCGCGGTCCATCGCCATCAGTGGTGAGGTAATTGCCGCCGGCGGCGGATCCGGGCAGGCAGTGTATCACTGACCGATGAAAGTCTCTGGTTCCTGCACGGCTGACAGGCCGCAGTCCCACGGAGGCATGGCGAACTGACTATTTGGATGCCGGATGCCATTAGGCCATCGGGTTACCTCCCCGCCAGAATGGCTATGTGCCGCCTTGTGACCCCCATCCACCTCCGCACACATGGCTTGTTATCTCCTGCGATATTCCCATTCGGTAGCAGTACGCAGCGGGTATTGCTGATGTTAGGGAGATGGCTCTGAAAGTAGATAACGGCTTATAATCTAGACCATATGGCAGAGAGTATCTTGAGTCCTCCCAGTAGCCTAGATGGTCTCATTGAGCGGTCACCGTTGATCCTCTGCATACCGAGGTGTTCCAACCATTGATGAAGACGGCTACGTGACCGTCCCCAACCGTCCAAGTATAGGTTACGAGCTGAATATGGGCCTGTTGAACAGGTACCGGGTGGGTTAAAAGAAATGAGCAGCCACGAAGAATTTCATGTTAAGCCGGCAACTCCAGATGACGTTGCCACGTTGTTGCGGTTTATCAAAGGGTTGGCGGAGTACGAGGGTCTGTCCGAAGAGGTTGTTGCCACCGAAGATGATATTCGGGATTCGTTCTTCGGCCACAATCCCAATGCCGAAGCGGTTTTTGCCTACTGCGCCGGAGAACCCGTCGGTGTCGCAGTGTTCTGCCGGCGCTTCTCTAGCTTTTCATGCCGCCTCAGCCTATATCTAGAAGACATCTTCGTGCTGTCAGAATGGCGGAGCCACGGTGTAGGCCGGAAGTTGATGGCCTACGCCAGCGGATTGGCCCAGGAATATGGCTATTCTAGGCTGGAATGGGAAGTACTGAACTGGAACGAGCCGGCAATCAAGTTCTACGAGGGCCTGGGCGCCGACCGGGTGAATGGCTGGTCCACCTACCGACTGACAGGAGACAACCTCAGAAATTTGGAAACTCCGGACTAAATCCCCTTGAACCATTGGCTGAATAGTTCAGCCGTTTGTGCGGGATCCTCCGAACGGGCAAATTACGGGCGTTCGGCCAAGGCTCCGCCTACGCATCCTTACTTAAGTCCGGAGGGTATCCAGCCACTCCTGGAGCAACACGGTATCGTAGCCAAGCTTTGTGGTATGGGCTACATCGGAAGCAGCTTCGGTATCCCGGCCAAGGGCCGCGAGGGCCGATGCTCGGTTCACGTAAGCTAGAGCGATATCGGGGTTCAGCCTGATTGCTTCGTCGGCATCTTGAACGGCTTGTTGATGCTCTCCTCGGTCATCGTGAGTGCTGCTTCGTTTGACATACGCCTCGGCATAGGTTGGGTCGATAGCTATTGCAATGCTGTAATCTCTTAAAGCTTTGCCCGACTCTCCGGGCGAATCGTCGTGAAAATTCCCCCGGAGCATCCAAGCTTTGGCATCTTTAGGGTTCATTTCAATCCGGTCATTTAGGTAGGTGAGCGTCCTGCCAACACCGATTACATTGTAGAAGTCACATATGGGGTAAAACTGATTTTTGCACATGTCCCGAATCTCCTGTGAGAACACGACGCTGATTTCGGCTGGTGATGCTTACTACGCCTGGGGAAATACCAGCGAGCCATCGAGGACTTAGACCAGGCCATGTAACCGCTACTTCGACACGTCGGCTTGTGTTTCTGTCAACTCTTCCATCCGCTGCCTGGTGAGCCTCGCCACTTCCGTGTCATGAATTAGAATATCCAAGAGGGGGTCTGCTGATGGCCCCTTTTTCTTGAGTTCAGATAACGCCCACTCTTTGGCCTTCTCCCACAAGACCAACTCGGCATCCACCGGCCCCGTTGGGGGTGTGACCTGACCATAGAGGCCAACCGCCTTCAATACCTCAACGGCGGCCTTACTATCCCCGGCGTCCAACGCAGTTTCTATGGTATCCACAGCCTTCGTTGTCAGGGAGCGCAATCTGTCCTGGTTAGTTCCCCATATCAGTTTCCGCTGTTTGTTCAACTCAGCGGCAAAGTAAGGGTTGTCGTTTCTCCACCGGGTCACTGTCTCACGGACTACACCAACAGCTAATGCCGTCTCCTGGTCGGTCTTACCTTGGACCAGGATATCGATGGCATTAAGTTGTTCGACGGACAAATTGCTGCCCTGCTGTTCTTGTGACGATTTGTTAGATTTGGTGAC
>JAKUQE010000136.1 GCA_022450395.1 Dehalococcoidia bacterium
AAGCTGGCATAGGCGGGATGGCAACCACGGACATCTCTCAGCCGGTATCAACTTAGACGGAGTCAGCATGAAATTGTTCAAGCTACTGAGGTGGACTTCCGAATAGATTGGCCCTGCTTGAGTGCAGGTACTGGCTAGCAATGAAACGCAAAGGTTTCCTGGCATAGATAAACTGTTCTCGCAATACCCCAAAAATATCAGAAAGCCCGGCCAGTCTGGCAGCAGGGTGACTCTCTGCCAGACTGTAGAAACGCTTCCCCTCCCACTCATAGTCCTCCATGCTCCTCCTCATGCGTCTCGAGGCGGGGAAGGTGGACTGGCCGCCCCCTTGGCCAAAATAAGAGTGCTCCTGGAAGACGCTGGAAACGAAGAGACATACATCGGCAATCCGCTTATAGTAGCCCAGACGATTCTCTTCATCGGCGGCCGAACAGAGTTGCACCAAGCTGTCGATGTCCATGTCATTGTGCCGGATTCTCCTCCAGATGCCGCGCCGCACCCTGACCCGCCTTACCTGGCTCTCTATGACAGTGAACGAGGCTAGCATCTGCGCCAGGTATTCGAGCACTCGGGGCTGCCCCATCAGTTCCGTCACACCCGAGGTATCGAAGACAGGAATGGTCTCTTTTCCTATTCTCTCCACGGTATAGGCTGACAGATCCAGCTCTTTAGAAGCCTTTCGCAGCAGAATCTCGAAATACAAGGCGGGAGATAACTTGACCATGACCTCCGCATCGCTGATCACCCTTTGAAAGACCCTTTCGTCTCCCACGATGGCTTGGCGAAATTCTTGCTCCTCCAGAATCATCTGCCTTAGCCTTACCTTGTTCGACGCCTGAGGGGCCGCTTCCCCTATCAGGAAGTCGAGGTCAACCTCAGTAAAGTGGGTGTTTCCAGAGGATGTGTTTAGCAACGAAAGAACCCCTTCTCGCCTACGATAGCTTTAATTTTTACGCTACTCTCTAGATGGCCAATGCTGTCAATGTGACAAATGGTCACCTCGTAATTTGTCGTGGTCAGCCTCACCCACCGTGACAACATTTTAGACATCTATCCGGTAGACACGAGCCGCGGTGTCGTGGAACATCGCGGCTCGTTCGGTGGTCGAGTAACTTTGGGACAAACGCTTGAAGGCGTTGTACATCACGTTGTAGGAGAATGACATCTTATCCGGCGGGAAGTTGCTTTCGAACATACACCGGTCCGGGCCGAATTGATCTATGCAGTAGTTCATGATTGGAGCTATGTCGGCGGCCAGCTCTTCAGATCCAACGGGTATGTCTCTGGTATGCCAGTCGAACCCAGCGCGCGGCATCCCAAGCCCACCCAGTTTAACGACGACGTTAGGACAAGCCGCCACTGCCGCCAGCCCACTCCGCCATTCGGCCAACACTTCGTCGTCCCTGTTGGCGTATGGGCCAATCCGCATCAGGCCTCCGACGTGGTTCAAGATGATGGTCAAGTCGGGTACGGCCTTGGCGAAGTCCGCCAGTTCGGCCAGTTGCGGATGATTCAGCCAGCCTTCTAACGATAACCCCATGCGTGAGAGTACTTGAGCGCCCGCCCTGAATGCGTCGCTCGCAAGCTGACCCTGTGCCTGGTGAGCGGAAGTGTTCTCGATGTCGGGGTGTGGGTCCCAGGTAACAGAATGGCGGATACCTCGGAACCGGTTGGGGCTGGCGGCCTGCAACGCCTGTAGTACTGGCTCAACTCTCTCCCTCAGGTTCAAGTTGGCATGCCCAACGATAGCCGCTGCTGCGCGGGCGGTTCCATAGAGACCGTTGGCCCCGGCGGCCGCCATACCCTGGACAAACTCCACCTCGCCCACCGGACGCATCTCTTCCGGACCATCCGGACGATACATGGCCCTGGCCTCGACAAACACGGTGGAGACGACATTGTGGCCGCTGTTCAGGTCGCCGTATAGATCTTCTATATGATAGTTATGGTATGGAATCCGGTCTAGACGACGGAAGTAAAAGTGGTGATGCGGATCGCAGATGGGGAGATCGGATTCCAGGGTGGTCTCCTGGGTCAATGCCAACCAGTCGTTGCCTCCGAACGGCATGATATCTCCTCCATTAAGATCGATTTCCCAGCCAAGGTACTAGGAGATGCTGGCTGGTTATACTACGCCTTTAGTATCTCCCGCCGGGACAACACCCGCTCCATCAGTGGACGCATGCCCAGCTCACTGGAGATGGCCAGCGACTTGTCCGGCGGGGACATGGCTCTGGCACGGTCGCATTCGCCGTATCTGTCTCTCAACGTATCCGAGTAGTCGCAGTAAGTCTAGGCCAGCTCGGGTCGCTAACCTGCTTTGCGGCAGAAGGCCAGGGGGGCCTCAAAGTGTTGGGCAGCCCCATCATCCTCACCCATCGCCTGAGCGACCAATCCCAAGACACGGTCGCCGCTTACGCCATCAAGTTGAGTCCCGGCGCTTGAGTCCAGGGCTGCGTAATACTCCTTCGCCATGTCTTCCAGAATCGCTAAACCGCCAAGTGCTGCTCGTTGTGGGTCGTCCTCGTGGGCCTGAGGGTAGCCAAAGTAGATCAGGATCCCGTCGCCTAGATACTTGGCTACGTACCCATCAAAACGAACTACAGCGCCCGCACAGACATCCTGGTAACTGCGAATGACACCCCGTAGTTCTTCAAGATCAAGTTGCTGGGAAAGGGCCGTGGGACTTTGAAGATCGCAGAACCTCACCGTCAGTTGGCGGCGCTCTGCTTTGGATGCTCCAATCACGGGCGGAGGAAGTTCGGTATGCTCAGGTGTCCCCAGGGTAGAAATTGAGGCTTCTGTTGTAGTGGTGGTTCCAGAATCACTTGCCGGGTTAGGTGCTAGAGTGGCCAATGCCCGTTCCGCCGTAGCAAGGAAAGCTAAACCTTCGCTATGCTCCGGGTCTATTGTGAGGAAGGCATGGGCGTCACGACTTACAGCCTCCCAGTCATACTTGGAGATAGCATCGTCAGCTTCATCTAGAAGGCGGTCTATTCGACGCTGTAGCCCTTCGCTGGCCATGATGGGGAATATTAGCTTTCGAAGGCGGGGTTGTCTACAGGTACAGGGCTTGGCGACGAGGATTAGGAATCCATGTTTTCCCGCTAGGCGCCCACCTACCCTCTGGCCAAGCTGATGGGGGACTATAACGCCGTCAAAAAGGGCAAAGTAGGCAAACGCGTGGGCCGCCGAGTGGCAGGAAAGGCCACTGGCAAGGCGATGCGGAAGCTATTCAAGTAGATAGCTTCCATGGCGAGACGGGTAACATCAAGGTTGCTCAACTGCCTGTTACCTTTGTGAAACTAGGCTGCCAGCAACCCAATCAGCCCGCGTTCTCGGTGTAGTTTGACTCTGCTCCGTCTTCCGATACCCTACTTTTATTACCTTCTGGCATCAGTGTCTCCGGAACCTAATCATGGGTGCGTGAGTTGGTCGAGTTGACCTACAACTCCGGGCCCGGGAGTTTCTGAACGACCGCGCTTCAAGAATCGGTTCGGACTAGGCGTTTAGCAGGGGTGTCGGTATTGCGTGCCCGATAGCCAACTCTCTCCCAGCTTTATCCCAAGAGACATTGCGGTCCATCCCGGTCTTTGCCCCTCTTGGCGAACCGCCGGCTTAACCTGGCGGTAGGACACGTGGAATTGATATATAATCCCAACTCGGGCCAAATCGACGGTTGACCGGCATCCACAGCCCGGCATAGTATGACATATCTCGATTCGACCCGGCCGGGAAAAGGAGAAATGGGACTCCCGAATTATGGCCGTAAAAAACCGCAGGTTGGACGGATGATCGTGGGATCTCGCCGGAATCGCTATGGTTGCTAATAGGCGGGCCCGCACCTACGAGGTCGAAGAGACAAATGACCTCACCGAAGAGTGCTACCGCCGGGGTTGGACGGACGGGTTGCCGGTGGTGCCTCCGACGGCTGACAGAATCGCCGAGATGCTGGACTACGTTGGACTGGCGCCAGACCATGTCATCGGCGAGGTCCCGGTGCGACGCCGTTCCCTGACTGCGGAGCAGGCGGCGGCCAATGCCGTCATGGCTGGTTGCCTCCCTGCCTACTTTCCGGTGGTCCTAGCCACGCTAGAAGTCCTCTTCCAGTACGACCCCAACTGCGTCCACCACGCCTCCTGCACCACCAACTGCGCCACGCTTGGCATCATGGTCAACGGCCCCATCCGGCACAGGATAGGGCTGAACTGCACCAACGACATGCTCAGTCCCGGCAACCGCGCCAACTCGACCATCGGGCGGGCGGTGCGGCTCATGATGATCAATGTTTTCGAGCAACGTCCAGGCCTTCTGGACCAGGGGTGTATGGGCTCTCTAGCCAAGCATGGCGTCTGCTTCGGCGAGGATGAGGAAGGAAGCCCTTGGTCGCCGTTCCACGTTTCTCGAGGGTTCAAACTGGAGGACTCTACGGTCACGGTGGCAACCATCCAGGACCCTGAAATGGTGTGCAACCGCTACGGCCTGACTGCAGAGAGCGTAATGGATGCGGTTGCTGAAGTCATCGCATCGCACGGGATGGCCACCTTTGGGCACCAGTGGATATGGATAGTCGGTTACTGGCATGCCCAGATGCTATCGAGCCAGGGCTGGGGCCGCCCCGCAATGCAGCAATACGTTTGGGAGAGGGCCTGGCGCACCCAGGCACATCTAAAGAGGATTGGTGCCGTGATAGGTGAGGCCGCTCCCGAAGATGAGACAATCCGGGTGTACGCCGCAGGGTCGCCGGAGGACATTTTCATCATGGCTGGAGGAGGCGACAGCGGCAGCTACAGCGAAGTTATCATGATTTATAATGGTGTTCCGGCAATTACGAATATCATCAACGAAACATCAGGCTAGTCGTAGCGGGGACATTCTCAACTCCATAGGCCTCGCTCGGGCTCTATGGGGTGCTTGAAGGAGAGGAGAATATGGCAGTTACACCGGTCCACGACCCATCGGTCAAGATGCGCCCCAAGGTCCGGTTAGTGGACCCCACCGGTGTGGGCCCGGGCATCCGGCCACTGGGACTGGCCCCCCGGCCCACCACTCTGCAAGGTGCGCGGCTGGGTCTCCTGGACAATGGCAAGAAGAACTCTGACGTGATCCTCCACGGCATCGCCCGCATCCTGAACGAGGAGTTCGAGTTTGCGGACATTTTCTATACCAGGAAGCATTCAGGCGCCATGCCGCCCCGCCCGGAGGTGTTGACCGAACTTCACAGGAATGCCGACGTGGTGATAACGGGGATAGGTGATTGAGGGGGTTGCTCGTCGGGCAGTCTGCACGACGGAGTGACCTTGGAGGAGCAGGGGCTTCCCACGGCGACCATCATCACCGATGTCTTTGCAAATACGGGTAAGGCATTTACCTCCCTGGTGGGCAAGCCCGAATTTCCCTTTCTTCTATGCCCCCACCCAATCACCGGCATCGGTCAGGAGGACTTGGAGGCGCGCATCCGGCAATTAACACCCCAGGTAAGCCGCTTGCTGCTGGAGGGAAGGTTGTAAGGCGGACTTCATCTTGACGCGACCGGGAGTGCAACTCTTCCCCATCTCCCCGTCCACTAGGCCACATCAGTGAAGTTGACATTATGCCCCAAAACCAATGATGTGGGAGTAGGTCAGCAGTTTTTATCTTGAGTTTCTCGGCATCATAATCAGTCGGAAACTGGTAAGCGTTCGAATACTAATCTTGACACCAATCCACGCGTACCTTAACGATTCATCAACTCCTCGAGTTTCACCTTCACCTGCGGCCAGTCATCATTTATGAAACCAAATATAACCGTATCCCGACGTGTCCCATCGCGTCGGATGCGGTGTTTGCGTAGGATGCCCTCTTGTACCCCGCCGATTCGCTCCACAGCTCGGCGGGAGCGCGCGTTTTCCATATCCACATTTAAACCAACCCTTAGAGCACCAAGGTCCTCAAAGGCGTACTTCAACAGCAGGTACTTGCACTCTGTGTTGATGCCGGTCCGCTGGTAATTCAACCCGTACCAGCTGGCGATTTCCAGGGTACGGTGTTGACGGCTGATGGACGAGTACCCTGTGGACCCGGCGAAATGCCCATCCGCGAGAGATATCACTGCGACGGGAAGTCGCTCCCCAGCGGCCTGGTTTGCGAGGCGCTCCTCAATCCACTCGTGTGCCTTGTCCATGCTAGTGGGCGCCGGAGCGGATAGATACTGCCATATGGATTCCTCGGCCCCAATGGCTAACAGGCCGGCAGCATGTTTCAGGCCCAACGGTTCCAGGCGAACCGTTTTGCCTTCTAGAGTGACTGGGCGGGGGTCGAAGTTGCTCTGATTCGTCATTATGTACCTCACGGAGTCTGCCTGGCGCCCATTGTAACCGCGCCGTTACCACTAACGTCCGTTCGGTGCCTTCGGGGTTCTGGCCCTTCGGGTTAGGGGCGCCCGTCAAGCCCTTCTCTTTAACCTTGATGACCACGATCCTCGTTATAATGCGCAAGTTGAGAACCTGGGTAAACAGGCAACAAGGATGGGTCGTTGAAGCTACGACGAATCTTTCCGTTAGCAATAACCCTGAGTCTAGTGTTGTCTACATTAGCTTGTGGAGGGGGGCGTCCGGAACCTACGAAAGTGCCAATCGGCACTGATGCGATAGTTTTTCGCTCCGAACGGGACGGAAACTCCGAAATCTACATCATGAACGCCGACGGGTCTGGTCAGACTAGGTTGACCAACGACCCGGCGGACGACAGATTTCCTTCTTGGTCGCCAGACGGCACTAAGATCGCTTTTCGGTCACGTCCCTGGCTCCACAGTGAGGATTCGTGGATTAATGTTATGAATTCCGACGGCTCTGGCCAGACCAGACTAACCAAGCCGGACAGCTTCATGTCATCCACTAACACAGCGCTGAACCATTCACCTCACTGGTCGCCTGTAGGAACCGAGATTCGCTTTTCTTCTGATCGAGGCAAGGGCGCTGATATCTACATAATGAACTCTGACGGCTCTGGTCAAACCAGGCTAACCTTTAACGCCAACATCGTGACACACTACCGGTCGACCGATTGGTCGCCAGACGGCACCAAGATTGCTTTCAGCTCCTTCCAGGACGGGAATTTCGACATTTACGTCATGAACTCCGACGGCTCTGGCCAGACAAGGCTGACCTATGGTATCGCCCCTAATTGGGACCTTTCCTGGTCCCCAGGTCGGTGAACCATAGCCGGCGGCATAAAGTCACGCAGCCCAGACCTGGCGGTACAAACCACCCTATCGGTGGGGCGCAACGTCGCCCACTCCCCATCCACCTCCCGCCGAACGATTACATCACCGTTTACCCAGCGGTTTACCACGGTGTAAGTGAAGCCGTCGCCGCCGCGGATCCGGGCACCCGCCAGGAGGTCACGGGCCGGCAAGGTGTTCCGTTAACCTCGTAATTAACTTTGGCACCAGTAAACGATTGCGGGACACGCCTCGCATGCTAGTATACGGACAAAGATAGTTCCTTCACTCTTATCTTCTTTGAGATGACCATGCACGGACCGAATCTACGCATCCTGGACCTCCACGGTCTGACCTGGGCTGAAGCAGAGGCCTCATTCATCGAATTCTATAATCAAACGGTCCGCCAAGCTGGCAAGGACGCCGTCAGACTAGACGTAGTGCATGGATACGGTTCGACCGGCACTGGCGGCGTTTTAAGTATCAGGCTGAGGGGATTCCTAGGGAGAAATGAGTCCCGCCTTGATTTCCAGACTGGAGAGAAAGTGGACGGCAACCCTGGCCACACTATTGTGGTTCCTCTGAAACCTTTGCCTTCCCTTCGGGAACAGCTTTTCCAGGATATCTGGGACTTTTGTGACAGGCCACGCTCCCAGAGCAAGATAATTGGCAAGTTTCGCAGGCACGGTGAAACGGAGGTACTGAGCACCATCAAAACCTTAGAGAAGCAGAAACGATTGCGCCCATCAAACCAAGGCGCGCACAAGCTCTATCAGGCAGTGTGACCCATCTTTTACGTCAATCTCTTGTTCAGGCGGGCTGCCACCGTTCATGGATCCCCTCCCCGCGATTGTAGAGCCGGGACGCACCCGCATCAAAGAGGTTGGTGATGCCGCATACCCGGCAGGGCCGGGATAATCCCGCCAGGACATCCGTAAGAGGGAAACGGATTTCCCACCTATTCCGATATTTACTGTCGGCTACCCATCGGCCCCATGCCCATGTAGCCGGCACCGCCCATGCCGATAAGCCCTACGCCCAGCATCACGATGGCCGATCCGGTTCAAGGAGTAGATGATGCCCGACCCGGTGACAATCGCAATCTTGGCTGGCATTTCTCTACTGGCATTTACAGTCGCAGGCCTCGCCGGATTCGGTAGCGGCGTGATCGCTCTGCCGGTGCTGGTGTGGATGCTCGGCCCAAGAGAAGCTGTGCCAATCATCACCTTAGTGCAGCTTGTCGGGTCAGCTTCTCGAACGGGACTGAACTGGAAGGAAATATCTTGGCCTGTGTTGAAATGGTCGGCGCTGGGTTCAATACCAATCTCGGCTCTTGCGAGTTACTTGTTCGTCGTCACGCCGGCGCCGATATTTACTAGACTTCTGGGATTGCTGTTACTTGTGCTGGTGGCCCAACGGCACACCCAATGGGGCAGAGGCAGGAGTATAAAGCTGCGAAGCTTTGTTCTGGTCGGAGGTGCGAACGGTCTAGCGTCCGGTTACCTGGGAACGCCTGGGCCGCTCGCTGCGCCATTTCACCTTGCCTATGGGCTGACCGGCGCTGCGTTTGTGGGTACTACCGCCGCTGGCGTACTGCTCACCCAGCTACCCAAGATTCCCGTATTTGCTAGTAACGCTTTGTTGGGGACTCAAGTCCTATATATAGCCGCCGCCATGGGAGTGATGGCCTTTGCAGGCTCAGTAGTGGGGAAACGGATTTCCGGCAAGGTGTCCGACCGATGGTTTCTAATAGGCGTCGAGACCCTGCTTGTGTTGAGCGGCATCGCCCTGATTGTCCAGGGTTAAGTTCTGCATCGAGTAGAATCGCTTCGGTCCCATCCGGGTTCTGGCCCTTCGGATGAGGGGCACCCGTCCGAGGGTTATTCTGCCCGACTTTCTGCTCGACACTCTTAAACCGGCCCCGCGGATTACGCCGGGTTGTAAGGCTCCTATTAGTTGGCACCGTCGCCACCCCGAGTCAACGATTGTGGACTCCCGCCGGCCATTTCAGCCCATCCTTCGCAGTCCAGTTCCTGCCCCAGGTTCGGGTTAGCCTTTTTGCGCCAATCAGTGTGGCAGTTCCCTTACGAGAGCAGGAATTTTGGTGAAGTGGGATCAATTGACGTTCCGGGGAAGCAGGAATATAGTTCGCTCCATCCCAGAGAACACTTTTCCCAAGAAAGCGAGTTCCATCTGGGAAATCCCGGATGGAATAGACCCAGATCATCCGGGTTATGACGGCGTTGCTCGGCATAAGCGCTGTGATAGCCGTGACAGCCGGAGGCTTCATGATTGGCGTGGGCGTCGCGTTGCTGGGCAGCGCGGCTGGTGTTGCTCATCTGGCTCCCAAGTCTCAGTAACCTCATAGCGTGAGTACGTCCAAGCTTTGTACAACCTGTCGTACTGAAATGCTGTACAACGCCGCCATATGGCGTTGTCCTTCATGTGGCAACGTCGAACTCCCCCTCCGTAGATCCGGAGGTATGTTGTC
>JAKUQE010000137.1 GCA_022450395.1 Dehalococcoidia bacterium
AGAGAACCACATGCAACTTCCCTTGACAGGGAATTGGGAAAATTTTACACTCAAATCAGTGGATAGGATTTTCTCTATTCGCGATACACGGCCCGGTGGTGTAGTTGGTTTAACATACTGCCCTGTCAAGGCAGAGATCGTCGGTTCGAGTCCGATCCGGGTCGCCAAAATTAGGCACGAGAATGGCCTCTGGGACATTCCCAGGGGCCTTTTGATTCTTGGTTAGTTCGTACGTCTGTTCAGCATCTCACGCAGTCCGAGCCGAGGGTTCAAGCTAAATAAGGACGCGGCTCACCTCTTCATAGTTCTTAACAGCCCGTATAGAAAAAAACAAGATTGCCAGGCCAACGAACACCATTTCCCATACGTCCCGGCGATCAAGGAAAGTGCGGAAGGCTAGTCCGAAGCAAATTGAAGACGCGCCGGTCGGCCAGCGGCCTGATAGGGAAAACAGGATCTTTTGAATCAACATCGGCTACGGACCAGCATAGCGAACAATCACTGCCAACTTGAGGCGCACTACCGTTCCCGGTAACCCCAAAACGCGACAAACACGGTGGCGATGGCGGCGAAGAAGGGGGCACAGATCGCGCCTACCGGAACCGTTAATTCAGTTCCCCCAGTCTTGATAATCTGCAGATTTGGCGCGAATACCCCAATAAGCATCACCGCGATCCATATGACGATGATCGCCGCGGTGACCGAGGTAAACTTCGGTTTCATTTCGGTTGGCTCCAAAGGGCGTCGACCTCTAGCTGGTAAGAATTATAGGCTTGAAAGCCGATGCTGGGGCTGTTAACGCCAGTGCGAGGTCCGGCAGGAAAGCCGAACTTTGGCTGCTGATCTGATTCGGCGCCTACACCGAACAGCCGCGTCTTAATTCCAGGCGTTAACCAGCCATCGGCTTCACCTTCTCGCTAAGCAGACGCAGGGATGTCTCGGTATTCTCTTTGGACATAAGGCCCCGGTTGGTCAGCATCAGGTTTTTCACGCCCACTTCGCTCAACAAGTGGACCTGCTCAGCTACCCTTTCGGGTGAGCCGATCAGGTTTTCGCCGGCGGCGGTGTTGGGCTGGAGACCATAAGCGGAACGCGGGAGGCCCATGGTCCCGACAGAAACTTCCTGGTCCTTGGGGTTCCACTTCTCCCGCATATCAGCGACGTGTTTGGTGGCCCGCTCCCAAACGGGAAAGAATTGGTCAAAGGCTTGGTCGTTGGTTTCGGCCACATGGCATTCGTACCAGAACCACGATTGGTCGATTGCTTTGTCGGCCGTTTCCTCGTCGAACCCTGATGAGAGCATCGTGTCGCGATACAACTTGAGCGACTTGGCCACCACCTCAACGGCACGCCCTCGAAAAAGGACGGGCCGAGCTATCTTGCCCATGCTGATTATGGATTCATCGCTGAGACAGGCGCGGGCCAAGGGGGGATGGGGCTTTTGGTAGGGGCGGGGACGAACCGCTGGGAAAGTTACATTCCAGTATTTGCCATGGAAGTCCAACCCCTCGGTGGTCCAGGCTTTGACCAGCAGCTCTTCAGCCTCCTCAAGCTTGGCTCGTCCCTCGGCCACCGTCGTGCCAAATCCTACGTACTCAAAGGCGTTATAGTTGGACCCTCGGCCGGTCCCTACTATCAGGCGGCCCTTGCTTAGGTTGTCCACCAAGGATGTCTGTATGGCTAGTTGGACTGGGTTGTGCAACGCCATTTCTATGATTCCCATCCCGATCTGCACCCGGTGGGTCTTCATCGCCACCGCCGCCGCGAACACCAGCGGGTCTCCGTAGATCGCTTCTCCTATGAAGTGGTGTTCCGCGATCCATATGGCGTCAAACCCCAATTCCTCGACCAGTTCGGCCTCTTGAAGGCAGTCCTCGATGGCCTGGTAGTCGCGGGATGGATCGAAGTTCATGGGATAGAAAAAGTGCCCGAACCGCATGTTGGTCTCCTCCGAAGGTTGACGCGCGCTTCAGATGTTACTCTGGAAGCTGCGCCCGGTGCTTTCGCTTTAGGACGGAATGCTAAGCGTGGCAACGGCAAAGAGTGTAGCAACGCCTACCTGGACGGTCAAGGGAAAGGCCGATTTTTAGCCGTGGGAACGGGCTGAAACCGAGACCGGGGTATAATCTCAATTCGGTGTGGAATCGAAACACGGGTTTTATCGGGCGAGGAATGTTATGGACAAGATGCGGGGAATGGTCGCGATCGTTACCGGAAGCAGCAGAGGTCTCGGGCGCGCTATCGCCCTGGAGTACGGCCGGGAAGGCGCCATGGTCGTGGCCTGCGCCCGCCCCGCGTCACCCACCCAGCTACCGGGAACCGTTGCTGAAACTGCTCAGGCGATTCTAGATCAAGGCGGTGAATCCTTGGCGATAGCCTGCGACGTATCCGATGAGGCACAAGTGAAGAGCATGATCCAACAGGTGGTGGACCGTCACGGGAAAGTGGATGTGCTGGTTAATAACGCCGGCATCATGATCCTGGGAGAATCCTTTCTGGACATCGAGCCCGGCAGATGGGACCAGTTGATGAACGTTAATCTGCGCGGAGCTTACCTGACTTGCCGGTATGTGTTGCCGGTGATGATGAGCCAACGGCGAGGCAGCATCGTCAACATCGGTTCCTTCGCGGCCTCAGACCCCAGGATAAACGGTACCGCTTACTGTACCAGCAAGGCGGCGTTGCATATGTTTAGCCAGTGTCTGGCGCAGGATGTGCGAGAATACAACATAGCGGTTAACATCCTGGACCCGGGCTCCATGAAGAGTGAAGGTTCGTCGGTCATACCTTGGGCGCAACACGATTGGGACCAAAGAGTTGAACCAGAGGTCGTTGGCCCATCCGCCGTGTATCTAGCGCTAAGAGACGCCGAGTCCCTCACCGGTCAGATGGTCCTCCGTAGCGAGTTCGGCCAGACTTGGGGAAAATAGTCGAGTTGCAAACACCTATGGCCCGAATCTCTTATGTTTAATAAACATGGAAATCTGAACCGAACACGGACAAGTGGATTATTCGTGGGGCTTTTGCTGGCGGGAATGATCGCGTTGGCCGGCTGCGCCAAGGACGATTCGACACCGTCGCCCACCGCTACATCCATTCCGGCGGCAACCTCGGCTCCAACGCCAAGGGCAACCGCCGATCCTGTTCCAACGATAGTTGTCCCCCTGAATGATGCTATCGATACCAGCGTTGTTGGTAGTGTCTCCCAAGAGTTGATTCTGCCCAGAGAGAATTATGACGTTTCCCGACGCGTGTCTGAACTGGTGAAGCCCCACTTTTTCGCTACTTCCACCGATGGGGTATTGGTCGAACCTGAAGGAGACCCGGACCTTGTCTTGGAGCTGGATGGGAAGGTCAAACTCCGCTTGATGCAAGGGGACCAGAGCCGGTACTTGGATCTGTTGGCATTGGAGTCTGACCTCATCGGCGAGCATCCGGTGCACAAGGTATTCCGGCTTCGGGCCATGGGTGTACCCCTGGCCGAAGGTTTGGCCGGAAAACTGGAGCCGGATAGCTTTTCCAACGACCTGTTTCATTCCGTGGAATTCCAGTACCTGCAGGATAAGGAGACCAGCGGTGTTGTTTCCGAGGTGTTCCCCGACGGTACCTTCCTGGTCATCCCCTTTGATCTGCCGGAAGAATGGGATGGCGCTCAACCCATCGTTGAGGCCAACCTTCTGGACATCCAGCCCGGGACGCGGCTCCGATTCATTCCCAGTGGTACGGGAGCTTTCCAGGTGGAATCGGACACCGGAAAGAGTCTCGACCCTGTCCTAGGTCCGGCCCTGTCCCTGGATGACGGCGGCGGCGCCCCGCCCGACGACGGCTTTTCCGAGATTACCCTGGAGACGCCGTTCCCTTTCCTAGGCGTGGATTACGACTCGATCTTCGTTGGCTCCGACGGCCATATCACGTTAGGGGCTGGGGACGGCACCAGCGCCGGCCGTACCGCTGAAAGACATCTCAGAGGCCCGCCGAGACTTTCGGTGTTGCTGACCGACCTCGACCCCGCATGCGGCGGCAGCGTTCATGCCGACGTTCGTTCGGACCGGGCGGTGGTGACCTGGAATCAGGTCGCCCATATCGAGCGAGGCTCCGCCGATGGGTGCGATTCGAATACGCCAAGCAATACCTTCCAAGCGGTTGTCCATGCCGATGGAATTATCGAGTACGTCTACGGGCAGCTGGACACGGAGTTCTTATCCCAGACCGGCGGCAACCGGGAGGCGGTTATCGGAATCGCCCGGGGGAACACGGAAGAGCCCGTCGAGGAAGTCGACTTGTCCGGGGACCTGCCTCTGGAACGGGAGATCGGGGCCATATTTGAAGAATTTCGGCCCGCGCCGCCGGAGTCTCCCAAAGCGGACCTGGCATCTCCTACGCACTTCCACGTGAACCCGCGAGCCTTCAGCGCGGGAGGCTCCAGCCTGGCCAAGGAATACGAAGAAGAGATCCTGGCCTTGCCCTTTGACGAGCAACGCTATCCGGCCACGCCCTTGGCGCGCAAGCAATGCGGCGTGTACCAGGAGAGCCTGCAAGACCCAGCTTACGTCCAGTTATTATCATCTGTGGGGTACCGGTTCGACTCGTATCAACTGGGTCCGGATGGTAACGATGACTCCCGGCCTTTTGGCGAACGCCTATCTCAGCTTTTGAGAGGGGGCGTAGGAGAAAAATTTAGATATTTTGGCTTTGAAAGTTCCTGGGTGGCGGGCGTATTGACCGGGCTGGGTGTCTCCTGGCTAGAAGAGTGCGATACCTCCAGCGGGGTGCGCCGGTATAGATCGAGCGGCGCGGATTCGGACGAATTCTACACGATAGTCCGGCGCTCTCTGGAGCCCGATAAGAAGCAACGGCACAAGATTTTCAAACTGGACGCCGCCGGGGAGGGGCGCGAGATCTATACCGCGCCGGGCGTGATGCTTATGGCCCTGCCCCTGCCCTGGGACGATACCCGCTGGATGATAAGCTCCGAAGGTTGGCCTGGCCCTGAAGAAGGTAAGCCCGCCGATCCCAGGTGGCAGTCGGTCTATATAGTCGATGTCAATAACCCGGACGAGTACGACGAAGTTGAATATCCAATTTCCCAGTACCCAGAAGCCCCTGAGGAGGGTTTGTATGGAGTCTCGGCAGCCTTGAGTTCCGACGGCCAAGACCTATTCAACACCCTGTACGGCTTTATCGATGAAGGAGGCGGCCTTTGGGCGGTGGACCTGACCGACAGGGAATTCAATACGAATCCCGACCGGTTTGCCCGAATCGTGGACTGGGACCATCTTCTTAGCTGGGTCGTGCTGGAGGAACAGACGGAAGGACCCGCTCCCAGCAAGGTAATTTTTGCCACTGGAAAAGAGGTGCGCGACGACTTCGCCATGACCGCCAATCTCTTGCGGATCAACGATGCCGGAATCGATTCCACGGTAACGAGCAAAAAGAGGCTGCTGCAGATGGTCGGCTGGAACCCGGTCCCCTTCGCCTGGCAAGAGCTACCGGACCATAAGTTCAGGGTCGCCGTGGAGACCCACTTCAACTACGAAAGCTCCCTGCTACCCAGGGCCAAGGGCGTGTATATCATCCCGGTAGATGCCGGCGCGGAAGACTGAGTGGCTCAGATTGCCCCACGAAATGTCATTGCTCCGAAAATAGAATTGCCAACCATCGGCCACACACTTCGTCATTCCGACACCAGCCGAAGGCGGCGAGGAATCTTAGGTGACCGCTACAACCAGGCATGAGACTCCTCGCTAAGCTCGGAGTGACACGAATCGCCCATTTTCGTGGGCTGTGGTGCTGGCGCCAACCAGCGTGAATGATTCTGAGGAGTGGAGCGACGAAAGAATCTCACACCGCGGATAAGATTCTTCGCTTCGCTCAGAATGACGGCTACTGGTAGACGGGTCCTCGCCCAGCGATAGACTTGAAGCAGGTTCAGTCCGTCTTGGGCCGCCGGATCAGTACCGTCACCACCAGGTTGTTCTCAATCCTAGTGGTGCTGTGGGACACTACCTCCCAATCGCCTCCCTCATAGGTGGGCAGCGACGCCGACAGGCGCTCCCCAAAATCAGCCAAGGGCTGGACGATGGCGCCGCTGATGGATTCGGCCGGAGATTCGGCGGTAATCTCCGACCCCAGACTGATCGTGGTGGCCGTGAAGCCATAGTCATAATCCATAAAATTCGATACAACTCTCTCATTGGCTATCATCAGCCGGTCTTAAGTACGTCTTACCAGCCCCTAAATCACGAAGTGCCGGCGATTGCAGGCCGCAGGCCAAGGCTTGGCGAAACGGCCTCGTACGCTTGCGCCGCCTGGTAGAGTAAGGGTTCCTCAAAGGGACGCCCGATCAACTGGACACCGATGGGCAGACCGCCCTCGGTGAATCCGCAAGGGACGGACATGGCGGGCAGCCCGGTGGAGTTGCTGGGGCTGGTGCATCGTGACGTCATGCCCGCTCCGGGGCCTCTGACGGGATAATCAGCGCCCGCGATGTTGACGGTTTCCGAGCTGATGGGCCAGGCCGCGACGGGGGCCGATGGCGTGACTAGGAAGTCCACGTCCTGAAGGACTTTCGCGTACTCTTCTTTGATGATCCGCTGCACTTTTAGGGCTTTGGAATAGTCCCTTCCGAGAATGAACTGGCCGGCCAGGGTCCGGTAAAGAACGGTGGGTCCGTAGTCGTCCCGTCCCTTCTCGATCAACGGCTCGTGGGTCACGATGCTATCCGCCATGCCCGCTATGCGCATCGCCCCGGCATATTTCATGCTGGGCAATGCCACCGGGCGGACTTCCACACCCAGCTCTGCCATGGCGTCGATGGCCAGACGGACGGCCGCTTCTACTTCCGGGTCCAGCATGTCGAAGTAGTAGTCGCTGGGCACGCCCATCTTGAGTCCGCTGAGTCCCCGATCCAGGAATTCCGAGAAGTCGGGTACGGGGACGGGCACCGTGCTGGGGTCCAGAGGGTCGTACCCGGCGATAGCTTGGAGTACCAGAGCACTGTCGCTGACCGACCGGGTCATGGGGCCGATGTGGTCGCCGTTGAAACTGGTGACCTGCAGGCCCCGCTGGCTCACCCGCCCGTAGGTCTGCTTCATGCCAACCACGCCGCAAAAATTGGCCGGGCCTCGTACCGAGCCGCCCAGGTCGGTGCCCAGAGACGCGAAGGTCACGCCGGCCGCCACGTTGGCGCCCCCTCCCCCACTGGAGCCTCCCGGAATGTGGTCCAGGTTCCAGGGGTTGTGCACCGCCCCGTAGTGGAGGTTATTGGAGGTGGGTCCGGCGGCAAACTCCTCCAGGTTTTCCTTGCCCAGGATGATGGCCCCGGCCTCTTTCATCCTTGTAACCACCAATGCGTCCTCTTCCGGCACATGGTCGGCCAATACCTTGGAACCAACGGTGGTCCTGATATGGGCGGTGGCGATGTTGTCTTTGATCCCGATGGGAATACCGTGCAGTGGCCCCCGGTACTCCCCCCGCATCAGCGCCGCCTCTTGCTCCTTCGCTTGGGCCCTCGCTTGGTCGTGGAGTAAGGTGATGAACGAGTTCAGTTTGGGCTGAAGCCGGTCGGCCTGCGCCAACGCGGCCTCGGTTAGCTCTACCGGGGAGATTTCCTTGGCTTTGATCCTCGGCGCCAGTTCCGAAATTGTAAGTGTGAGCAGATCGGAGTCAGCCATCAGTTTTCACCGCCTTCGTCAGCATGAAGCAATCGGCCGGACATGACGTCCGATAGGTCCAGCTCTCTCAGTTTTTCCACTTCCGCCAAGTAGCCGTTCAGCGCGGGGGCTACCAGGTCCAACTCCTCGTCCGATATCTCAAATCCGTGATAGTCGCGAATCATCGCTTTCAGGGTTTCCTTCTCGATCGGCATGTTCGTCTCCCGTCTTCGGCTTGAATCAAGTTTAGGGAGTGTAAGCCAGGTTGCGGAAGAGCGCAATGATCGGTTAAAGACCGGATTGACCGGCCACGGCGCCGAAGCTAAAATGCGCCCACTGGATCTGCATTCCATGTCATTCCGGGAAGTCCAAATGCTTTCTTGGGCACACCTGAGATTCCTCTCCTTCCGCCGAAGGATCGGAATGGCGATCTAAGTTGCCGAACCGCCAAAATACCAAAACGCGCCCACTGGCTCACCCCTGTCATTCTGATGAGCCGGGCGAAGAGGAATCTGGGGCGGTGGGGTGTCACACATCTCCAGATTCCTCTCCTTTCGCCGAGGGACCGGAATGACATTAACCACTCCTACCTAGAAAAAGTACTAGATTGAGGCTGCCCACGAGGAGATGTATCGACTATGTCAAAAGCTCGAGATCGATTCCGCGAAGTCCTATCCCGTCCAGACTGCACCCTAGCCGCCAATATATTCGACCCTTTGTCCGCCCGCATCGCCCATATGTTGGACTATGAAGTCTGCTTTCTGTCCGGGTCGGTCGGTAAGGTAGCCAACTTGGGAGTGCCGGACATCGTACTCTACAATTCGTCCGACTCGGTCGACCATTGCCGGAGAATAATGCGCATGGCCGACGTAAGCCTGATGTTGGACGGTGAAGAGGGTTTTGGCAACGCGGTGAACACCATGCGCACCGTTAAGGAGTTGGAAGCCGTCGGTGTTTCGGCCATCGAGATAGAAGACAATATCGCCCGCACCCGGTTCGATTCATGGGACCCGGGGCTGGCTTCCCAAGCGGAGCAGGTCGGGAAGTTGGAAGCAGCGGTGGCCGCTCGCAACGACCCCGGTACCGTTATCGTTGCCCGCACTTCCGCCCTGACCTATTGCCCCTTGGATGAGGCTTTGGACCGGATCAGCGCCTATTCGCAAACCGGTGTCGAGGCGGTCAGGCTGACCGGCCTGAAAACCAGGGAGCAGCTTGAGGCGATACATCAAGTAACACCGCTGCCCTTGACTGTGTTGAGCCCGCCCGATGACATGAGGAACGACCCTGCATTCATGGCCGCCAACGGTGTGAGCATCGTGATGGCCGGCAATCCCGCCTTTGGGATGGCGGTGAAAGCCGTTTACGACTGCTTCAAGCACCTGAAGGACGGTGGGGACGTAGCAGACCTGGCCTCAAACGAGGCTTCACCCGCGCTGTTGCGGGAGGTCAACCGGACCGATGAGTTCATCCAGATGCAGGAACTGTACCTGCGGTCCTAAGGAAGCCGGGCGACCCCCTCTCTTATCTCCCCCTTCGTAAGGGGGAGAGGTTAGCACTTCCCCCTTTACGAGGGGAGTTAGAGCCTGTCCTTAGCGCAGCAGAAGTGATGGGTGTGCTAGGCTCAGGACCCAGGACTTTCTTCAACCTCGATCCGAAGGTCGCTGGCCAAAACGGCTAGATTGAACGCCTCGTCTTTTTGGGTTCTTAAGTCAAAGTAGAGAAGTGTGTGGGCTATGATTAGAAACGGAGCCGTAATAATCGTGCCTATCGTCGCCCCGGCATCTGGGATGAAGCCAATCAGTAAGCCGATTATCCCGCCTAAGACGCCAAACAAGATTCCCGCGACGAATAAGAGCACGGCGACCCGTGACCAGCTGCCACGAACCAACTTCGCGCTTCTGGACATGGCTCACCAGGGTCCGCATTCCTCTACCGAAGCGGTTTGAAGGACAAATACCCATAGT
>JAKUQE010000138.1 GCA_022450395.1 Dehalococcoidia bacterium
CTTGCTCTTCGGTGTAGGTGTAAAGGTACCGAGTATTGTAGATACCGTGGCTCATGTAGTCGTAGTCGCGTTGGACTATGGCATCGCGGATTTCCGGGAAATGTTCCAACACGGCCATGTTCAAGGAGACGCAGCACCGGATGTTGTATCTGTCCAGTGACTCCAGCATTCGCCAGAACCCAACCCGGTTGCCGTAGTCCCGGTAGGAGTACTGTTGCACGTCGGGGAAGGGCGTGCGGGGCCATGGGGTGCGGGCCGAATCGTCGTCGGGCATGTATTCGTAATGCTCAACGTTGGGCGATATCCACAGGGCAACCCGAGCGTCGTTGGGCCACTTGATTATGGGCCGGTCAATGATCGGGCTGTAGTCCACCCGGTCTGGTGGCAACGGCATGGAGACTACCTCCTGGCTAGGTTTCCTTCTGGAATCGGCTGAAGAGTTAAGCTGCCACGGCCGGCCAATGGCCGCGGCTGGGGGACACGGATTCGTAGCCTTGGGCCACCCGGAAAATGGTGCTCTCGTCGAAGGCGCGGCCGATGAATTGGACGCCTATGGGGAGACCGGCTTGATTGAAGCCGCAAGGGACGGTGATGGCCGGCAGACCAGTGGCGTTCTCCGGGCTGGTGTTTCGGGAGATGACCCCCGAGCCGGGGCCGCGCACCCGGTGTTCCTCTCCGCCCAGAGTTATGTACTTGGCGTCGATGCGAGGCGCGGCTACCGGTGCGGTGGGAGTTACCAGGAAGTCCACGTCCTGGAGCACGCGGGCATGTTCCTCTTGGATGATACGTTGTACCTTCAGGGCCTTGGAGTAGTCCCGCCCTAGAACAAACTGGCCGGCAAGGGTGCGGTAAAGGGTATCCGGCCCATAGTCTTCCCGCTTCGCCTGAATATATGGTTCATGGGTTACCACGCTGTCGGCCATGCCGGAGAAGCGCAACGCCCCAGAATACTCCATGCTGGGCAGGCTGACCTCCCGGGTTTCCACCCCCAGTTCTTGCAGGGCCTCGATGGCCAGACGGACCGCCGCCTCCACTTCGCTGTCCACCAGGTCGAAGAAGTAGTTGGAAGGAATTCCCATCTTCATTCCATGGAGGTTTCCCTCAAGGGCAGCGGAATAGTCGGGCACGGGAACCGGCACGGTGCTGGGGTCTAAGGGGTCGTAACCGGCGAGGGCTTGTAGTACCAGGGCGCTGTCGCTGACCGAGCGGGTCATGGGACCGATGTGGTCGCCGTTGAAACTGGTTACCAGCAGTCCCCGTTGGCTCACCCGTCCGAAGGTCTGCTTGAGGCCTACCACGCCGCAGAAGGTCCCGGGCAGTCGGACCGAGCCTCCCAAGTCGGTGCCCAAAGACGCGAAGGTTACCCCCGACGCCACGTTGGCGCCTCCCCCACCGCTGGACCCGCCGGGGATGTGGTCCAGCGCCCAGGGATTGTGGACCGGGCCGTAGTGGGGATTGTTGGAGGTCGCTCCGGCGGCGAATTCCTCCAGGTTTTCTTTACCCAGAATGATGGCGCCCGCTGCTTTGCAACGCCGCACAACTTCGGCGTCTTCTTCGGGAACGTTGTCGGACAGTACTTTAGTCCCCACAGTGGTGCGGATGCCTCCGGTGGCGATGTTGTCCTTGATCCCGATGGGGATCCCTTGAAGCGGACCCAGGTACTCTCCCCGGGCTAGGGCCGCTTCCTGTTCCCTGGCCTGGTCCATCGCCTGGTCGCGGAGGATGGTGATGAAGGAGTTCAATGCGGGCTGTAGCCGGTCTGCCTGGGCCAAGGCCGCCTCGGTAAGTTCCACCGGAGAGACTTCCCCGGACCGGATCTTGGGCGCCATATCCGAAATGGTTAGTTTAAGCAGCTCCAGGTTAGCCATCGGCGCCAGCTCCCTCGTCCGCTTTGATCAGGCGGCTGGACATGATGCCCGAGAGGTCTAGGTCCCTCAGCTTTTCTAACTCAGCCAGGTAGCTGTCCAGCTCGGGTGCGATGAGATCGAGCTCGCCGTCAGAAAGTTCAAACCCGTGGTAGTCCCGGATCATCGCTTTCAGGGTCTCTTTGGAAATCGCCATTGCCTTGACCTCCGGGCCGGGGATGGTTCAGGGCAGAGTGTAAACCAGGGCAATCTGGAAAGCAACGAACCTGTCCAAAGCACGGTACTGCAGGGGGGTGCCGGCACCCAAGACGCCTGGGGAAATCTCCGCCCGGACTACCATACTCACTCCCTATTTAGCTCAGGGGTACATCCCGTGGAATCGGCATGGGTCCGAAGTTAAAATGAACTGAAGATTGACGATGAATACTCTGCTTTCTGTCCGGGATTCCAGTGAAATTATCTAGACCAAAGAAACAAATATCGCTCAATTCGACCCCCAAGTTGGCGTCCGACCAACGAGGAATCACCGGGCTGGAAACCGCAATCGTGTTGATCGCTTTCGTGGTCGTTTCCTCCGTATTTGCCTTCGCGGCGCTATCCACCGGCCTGTTCTCCAGCGACAAAGCCAAAGAGACGCATACCGCCGGGCTAGCCGAGGCCCGAGGCACTCTGGAGCTCAAAGGATCGGTGGTTGCCAAGGTGAGCGGAACGACCGGCGCGACCAGCGTGGTGACGAGCATCGAATTCCAGATATCCAACGCCGCTGCCGGTGAGGCAGTCGACATGACTCCGGGTAATACAATTATCAAGTATAGCGACAAGACTCAGACGGTGAATATGAATGCCAGCACTGAGTTCAGCGCTAGCAACATCGCCGCCTTCGGGGACACGGACTCCCTCTTGGAGATCGGCGAACTCTTCCAAATCACCCTTTTGGATCTAACCACACAGCTCGCGACCGACTTAGGAACGAACACCGTCTTTACCATAGAGTTGATACCTTCCAGGGGAGCCGTATTATTCATAGGACGAAGAACGCCCGTGTCTTTGGAAGCGAGTAACACCCTCGATTGAATCCAATGAAAGCATTCAAGTCCACGATATAGGCCAAACCTGATGCCAGTCCCGCATTTTAATTTCGGTGCGCTGGTAGTATGATGGGAAGAGAACCACCGGACTAGAAACAGCAGATCTCAGGCCGCCGGGGGACGGCTGGTCCAGAGGCAAAGACTTGAGGAACCTGGCGAATTTCCTGGTTCATCTCTTCGGGCGCGAAGGCGAACGGGACCTTATAAACCTCTCCACAGTCCACGACCGATGCTTGCTTTGCGAACAGCAGATCAGCGATTCCACGACCTACCTAACCTACCGGGTTTGTCCTTATTGCCGGTTCCACTACACCCTTTCCGCTCGGGAACGCATCGAGCTTCTGGCGGATAAGGGGAGCTTCAAAGAGTCCCAAAGATACCTCAGTTCTGTTGCGCCACTGTCATTTTCCGGAAAGGCAACCTACCGGGAAATGATATCCCGTGACCAGGACCGCACCGGGTTGACCGAAGCCGCGGTAACCGGCCGATGCCGGATCGACGGCATAGATGTGATGATGGTGGTGCTGGACTTTGGGTTCATGGGCGGCAGTATGGGCAGCGTGGTGGGGGAGAAGGTGGCCACGGGCTTGGAGACGGCGGCCCGGCGAGACCTTCCGATGGTCGCCTTGGTCACCGGCGGCGGCGCCCGGGTACAAGAAGGCGTTCTGTCTTTGATGCAGATGGCCAAGACGGTGACCGCGGCGAACCGCCTGCGGGAAAAGCAAGTGCCCTTCATTGTGGTGCTGGCCAACCCGTCTACCGGTCAGGCCTACGCCAGCTTCGCCAACCTAGGCGACATAATCATCGCCGAACCGGGCTCGTTGATCGGTTTGTCGCCCCTTCGGACTCTGCGGGAAGTGTCTAAGACACCCCTGCCCCTTGACGCCCATACCGCCGAGGCTCACCTGGGTCACGGTCTGCTTGATAACGTAGTCGATCGTGAGGCTTTGCAACCCAGGTTGTCCATACTCCTCCAGATCCTCACCGCCAAGAAGCACAGCAACGGGAATCTCAAGGAGCTGCTCAAAACGGAGATTGAGACTCCGGAAGATGCGGAGCCGTGGGAGGCCGTGACCATCGCCCGGGACGCCGAAAGGCCGTTGGCCTTGAACTACATGAGAGCGATACTTGATCCTTTCATCGAGCTTCACGGCGACCGGTTAAATAGTGACGACCGGTCGATCGTGGGTGGACTGGGATTTCTCTGCGGCGAGCCGGTGGCTATCATCGGGCAGCAACGGCGTTCCCCGGTTGATGGAGAGCGCTACCACGTATATCCCGACGGTCTGCGCAAGGCGCAGCGCATGATTGAATTGTCGTCCCGCTTCAAGTTGCCTCTGGTGGCGTTGGTGGATACTCAAGGGGCCGATCCTGGCTTGGAGGCGGAGGAGCAAGGCATTGGCAACGCTATCGCCAAGACCCTGTCGATGATGGCCGATGCTCCTACCCCCATCGTCTCAGTGATAATCGGGGAGGGTGGCAGCGAAGGCGCGCTGGCATTGGGACTTTCCGACCGCACCTTGATGCAACAATACGCGATCTATTCGCCGATAACGTTAAACCATAACCTGGGAGGCTCCTACCCCGACCATAAGTTGGACCGGGAAGCCGCCGAGGCTCTGATGCTGACCGCCCGGGATTGCGTGGAATTGGGCATCGTGGACCGGATCGTGCCAGAACCCCCCAACGGGTCCCACACCAATCCCAAGGAAGCGGCAGCAGCTTTACAAGTTTCGGTGCTGAAGGAACTGGCCGGGTTGTCCAAGCTATCCGAGGGTAAGCTTCGCAAACAACGTTATCGCAAGTTTCGGCGCATGGGAGAGCGGAGCACCTATTCTCATGAAGCGGTGATCCGTGAAGTGGAATTGCTACGGGGAATACCCTCCGGGGAACGGGGGGACGGCAAAAACAGCCGCGTCCAAAAGAAAAGGACCCTGGAAGACGAGTCTTCCTAGGTCCCAGTTTCCTCTGACTACAATTCTTCTGGCTACTAGGAGGCTTCCCGTCCAAATTCTTGTAGGCTATTCTTGACCGTTTTGACCAAGTGAGCGTATTCCTCGCCCACCGAATCGTCCATCAAAGAAGTGGGCTTTGTTGTGTCTTGGTAAGAGGACCGCAACGCCAGGGTCCCCAGGAAAGGAGTGTCTACCTCGGCCGCCAACTTCTCGCCTCCTCCCTGCCCGAATACTTCCCCGGTGTAGTTCTCCACTATTCCCAGCACGTTAAGGTTGAGTTTCCGAATCATGTTGATACAACGCCTGGCATCGATATTCGCCAGTTGCTGGGGGGTGCTTACAACCACGAATCCGTCCATGGGCAAAGTCTGCATGACGGTCAAAGGGGAGTCGGAAGTCCCCGGAGGAAGGTCGACCACCAAGTAGTCCAAGTCTCCCCACTCGGTGGTTTGTAAAAACTGGCTGATGGCGTTGTGAATCATGGGACCGCGCCAGATGATCGCTTCTTCCTCGTTTTCTTGAAAGAAGGCCATTGAAACGACTCGGACGCCCCATTTTTCCGATGGGTGGATCTGGCCGTCCACGTAATCGGGTTTGTCTTCAATGCCCAGGACTTTGGTGACATTGGGACAGTCGATGTCCACATCTAGCAGCCCGACACTGTTTCCTTGTTGGGCCAGGGTGACCGCCAGATTGACGGCTACGGTGGTCTTTCCTACTCCGCCTTTGCCGCTGTAGACGCCAATCTTGGTTTTGATCTTGGATAGGCGATCGGTGATCTGGCGTTTCTGTTCCCAGCTGCGTTTTATCTGCTCCAGCCGGGCATTTTCCTGGGGCGTTGGCATGCGATCCTCCAGCCGGATCTCCGGGCTGCTTAGGGTTAAGGTTAAAAAAGTCTTGCCTGGGGAATATCGAAGCCTAGATGCCCAGCTGGGACCTGGCCTCTTCGCTGATAAGGTCGGGGGACCATGGAGGGTCGAATACCAACTCTATCTCAACGTCTTCCACGCCTTCGATGTCCTGAATTGCCCACTCTGCTTGCTGGGCGATGAAAGGGCCCATGCCGCAACCGGGGAAGGTCAATGTCATCTGAACGTAGACATCGCCTTTAGTGACCTGCACGTCATAGATCAGTCCTAGATCCACCACGTTTACCGGTATCTCCGGATCGAAAACGGTCTTGAGTGATTCATAGATCGCTTCCGTGGTTAGCTCTTCCGCCATAATATCCTCCCTAGGCTTCGGCTGTACCCGACTTTCTTAATTATATGGAAAGTCGACCGATTTGGTCAACAATTCCTGGATGTATCTAATCCCACGATCAGAACTGCTGAATCATCGTTCTGGTTCGGCGATCAATCTCTATATATATTCTATATGGGCGGTTAGGGAATCAGCAACAACTTGCCGGTGGTGCTGCGGCCCTCAAGCTGGCGGTGGGCTTCCGAGGCCTCGGCCAATGGAAAGACATGCTCTACCCGCAGCTTTAGCTCGCCTGACTTGACCCAGCCGAGCACGTCTCCGGCCCGCTGCTCCAGCTCTTCCCTGGTGGCTGTATAGTCGGCCAATCCGGGGCGGGTCAGGTACAGGGAGCCGTTGCCAAGGATCCTCGGGTCCATGGAGGTGACCGGGCCGCTGGAATTGCCGTAAAGCACCATGTGACCCCTTCTACCCAAACAACTGATGCTCTGGTCGAAAGTAGTCTTTGCCACCGAATCGTAAACCGCCTGCACACCCTCACCGTTGGTGGCCTTCTTGACTTCTTCCGCGAAATCCTGCTGGGTGTAGAGAATGACGTGGTCGGCGCCCGCTTCCCTGGCCAGGTCCGCCTTGGCTTCGGTGGAAACGGTGGTGAAGATGTACCCGCCCAGCTTCTTGACCATTTGGATCAGCAGTAATCCCACTCCACCGGCACCGGCATGTATGACAACCCGGTCGCCTTTTTGCACCGAGTAGGTTGAGTGGCAAAGGTAGTGGGCGGTCATGCCCTGCAGCATAGCGGCGGCGCCCGCTCGGGCATCCAATCCATCCGGCATCTTGATCAGGCGGGAAGCTGGTACTATCGCTTGCTCGGCGTAAGACCCGGGGGTGCCGCAGTAGGCAACGACGTCACCTTCTTTCACTTGGGTAACGCCAGGCCCGACGCCTCGCACTGTTCCGGCCCCTTCCACGCCGATGGTCCGGGGAAGGGGCTGGCCAGGGTTGGCCCCCATGCGGTTGTAGACATCGGTAAAGTTGACGCCCACGGCCTGTATCTCCACCAAGGCTTGTCCTTCTCCAGGGCTCAAATCCGCCACGTCCTGGTACTTCATGGCCTCGGGGCCGCCGTGCTCAGATATCTGTACTGCTTTCATGATTCACCCTCCTAGTTGATCGAGTGCTGATTAAGGGATACTGCGATTCTCTCTCGCCGCTTGGACCATACAATCAATTTCGGTTTCCCCCGCCCGACGCCGCATTTCGTAATAAGTTGAGGCCAACTTCTCCGGTATATCCTAACCGCCATGTATCGGGTGAATCTGGGAGTGAGATTAACCCCATGTTGAACGAAGCGCACGCGATTCCGGAGAGGTAAATCAGTCCGACGGTAGTATACTCCGAATGTATGTGCTGGGACACGTATGGGTGTGCAGTTCAAGATCGGCCGCGGCCTATTTTTGCCGGACCGGCCTGGCCGGCATGGAGATAAAATTCGAAGTTGGTGGCGTGGAAGATCCGTTTGAAGTCGTTGATATCCCTACCCGAAACTGATATTATTAATAAGACGTTCATCGGTTATCGGTGACCGCCATTCCCCCTATAATTCAATCCGTCTAGTCGGCTGGAACAGCCGAATGGCCAGAAATTAGGGTTCACAGCGGCGATCCAAGTATCAAACCTCTGGGTGCTCCGAAGAGAACCCAAGCTACCGGGAAAGACCCGGTGGACTGCCTCAACCAGCGTATCCAGGACGCCCACCCAAGTAGAACGGTCCCGTTAAACCGAACGAGCAATGGTCCTTGTCCCTGGTTTGATCTGTGGATGGTAGGGAGGCGGATGGCGTGATGGAAGGCTAAATGTTCAGCAGAGGCTGATAACTCTGGAGGTATCTGAATTGATTAGTCAAAGTGGCCCGACGCTTTCTGAAGCCCTGACTCGGTTTATCGCCTCTAAGAAGGGCGGTAAAAAGGCCCAGGATGGACATCAAGAGCTTGGCCGCTTTGTGGCCTGGTGTGGACGGCAAAGAAACGTAAACGACGTTTCGCCAGCTGAGGTTGCTGAATACGCCCAGCACATTGGTCTGGGAGGCGTCGACTCGGCGCTTAGGCTTAACCCATTAAAACCTTTCCTAGCCTATCTCAAAGATGAAGGTTGGATCGTCATTGGACTGGCGGCCCACCTAAGGGTCCCTAGGACGCGAAAAACCACCGGAAGCCGCTCGTCTTCGTCCGGGGCGTATGCGGATGATGACGCTACCCATTTGAGCCAAGAAGGATATGATCGCCTGGTGGCCCAAGTTACGGTGCTCAAAGGGGAGCGGGTCAGCATCGTGGATGATATCCGGCGTGCGATGGAGGACAAGGATTTTCGGGAGAACGCCCCATTGGAAGCGGCCAAGGAACGCCAGGGCATCATCGAGTCCAAGATCCGGGAGCTAGAAGCCGGCCTGGTCAGCGCTGTTGTCATGCAGACGGGGCGCCGAACCGCTCAGCAGAAGGCTGTTGTGGGCGCCAAGGTGACTCTGAAGGACATGGATTCAGGCAAGAAGGTGGTTTATACACTGGTAGACGTTCGGGAAGCCGATGTGTCCTCCGGGAAAATATCCACGGTCTCGCCCGTCGGTTCTGCATTGATGAGCCGCAGTGTTGGCGAAGAGATTGCGATCAATGTTCCTAAAGGCACATTGAACTACACCATCGAAAAGATCAGCACGTAGCATACCGCCTTATTTAAAGCCGCGTTTTAAGATTGAAATAGAAAGAGGCCCGGATTTCCGGGCCTCTTTTCTTTTTGATCTCTAGCCTAGTTTGTCTATCTCCGCCAATATATCCAAAGGGTCTGGTAGCACGCCGGGAACGTAGGTCTGGCGGTACCGGATGATACCGTCTTTGTCCACCACGATGACCGCCCGGGTGCTGGCGCCTCGCTCTTCGTTCCATAGATCGAAGGCGATCGTGGCTTTACCCTTGGGATGGAAATCCGATAGCTCGGGGTATGGCAATCCTCCCAAAGAGGTTGACCATGCGCGGTGAGCCGCTACTGTGTCGCAACTTATGCCCAGGACCTGAGCATTTTTCTCCTCAAACCGGCTGTGATGTTGCCGGAAGAGGGTGGCTTGCGTGGTTCAACCAGATGTGAAGTCGAACACGTGGAAAGAGAGGACCACGTGCTTTTGACCCTTGTAGCTGCTTAGGGTGATGTCTCCTTCACTCACCGAAGGAAGGGTAAAGTCAGGGGCTGGGTCGCCAACTTGTGCAGGCATATCCTTACCTTTCTGTTTAGATTTTGCAGACTCGTGCCCTTGGCCAGACACTTGGGAGATTATACCTTAGATTTGAGCGTTGTACGACTGGGTAACAACTTGACATATCTTCCTCCGAAAACGGGCATGGACGCCGTCATATTCGGCCGTCGTACGGTGGTATACTAGCCGGGATCTCAACCACTTTACGGGCTGTGAGCCTCCG
>JAKUQE010000139.1 GCA_022450395.1 Dehalococcoidia bacterium
AGGTTCCAGCCATATATACTTCGAGCACTTTTCGGCGATACTAACGCACGTATTAAATCACCTCATGTTCATGGTGACGGTTACGGCACGCACGCCCCTTTTTTCGTGTCCACTCCGGACGTCACCGGCATCTGGAACATGACTGATCTACAAGAAGGACAGGTCATCAGACGTTAAGTTGGCGGCATTAGCGACAATCAACCGGCATCTGCCCTCCTCCATGCAATACGGGCACTTCCGGTATTACTGGCTGGCCCTGCTGGCTGGAGTCACCGGTCACCAGATGCTGCTCCAGTTCACCCTGGGTTGGCTGCTGTACAAGATAACCGGCGATGTCTTGGACCTAGCCTTCTTGGGCATGGCCATCGCCATCCCTGCCCTGATCCTCAACCTGGCCGGAGGAGTTCTGGCCGACCGCTTGGAGCCCAAATACCTGGTGGCTGCCGCCCAGGCCACCTCTGCCACCGTGGTAGCTCTGCTGGCCTTGCTGGTCATGACAGACCGGGTAGAAATGTGGCACATCCTGGTCGCCGCCGTCATCATCGGGGCGCTCCAGGCCTTTGACCAGCCCAGCCGCTCCAGCGTGTTCCCCCGCCTGGTAGAGCGGGAACATATCGTCAACGCCGTGGCCATGGAGTCCATCGTTTGGAACGGGGTGCGGATACTGGGGCCCGTATTGGCCGGCATCGTTATCGAACGGGTAAGTATCGAGGCATCCATGTTTATCAGCGCCGCCACCTTCTACTTGATGGGGGCGATAATAGCGGTGCTGAGGATGCGGCCACGGTCGCCCGCCACTGGACAAGTATTACGCCAAGTTGGCGATAGTCTCCGATACATCCGGCAGCACCCCATATTTTTCTACGTAATGCTGCTCACCTTCTGCAACAGCTTGTTTGGTATGGCCTATATCGGCTTGATGCCCGAATTCGCCAAAGAGGTGCTGGGCGTGGGCGCCGGGAAGATCGGTTTGCTACTAGGCGCATCGGGAGTCGGAGCCATACTGGGCACCTGGATCATCGGTAACCTCAAGCACGGCTTCCCCAAAGGGAAATTGATCCTAGCCGGCGCTTTCCTATATGGCATCTTCCAGATCCTTTTCGCGGTGGCGGCTTCCCAGCAACTCTACCAGGTTTCCATGGGCCTATTGTTCCTGGTGGGAATCGCCAATTCCTTGTATCTAGTTGGAGGACTTAGCACCCTCCAGGAGTTGGTGCCCGACCAGCTTCGCGGCAGGGTTATGGGGCTGTACGGCGCAACTTGGAGCTTGGGACCTCTGGGTATGGCGCAAGGGGCTTTTATCGCCGATTACCTTAACGCTCCATGGGCCGTGGGCATCGGCGCGGGTATCCTCGCAGTGGTGGCTGTTTTGATATTCGTCTTCAGCCCTGCTGTCCGCTCCCTAAGGGCAGGAGTGATCGAGACACCTCGACCGGCTTACGCAGACTCCGTCGCTCCTGATGGAGAATAGCCGGCGTCAAAGTAGGATCCAGAAATAGATTGGTAGCGATAATTTCAGGTATAGGACGGAACGACGTGACCCTACCGAAGATAGCGATAATCCCAACCGGCGGCACCATCCAGAACGGACAGCCCTTGGTCAGTTCCTCAAAAGCGGGCGGTGACTTCAATCTACTCAGACCGCAGCGCCTGCATGAACCCGTGGCGGTGAAGATTGCCAAGGAGGACCTGGACGGCAATCCCCTCACCATTGGTCCCAACGAGGAACCGTTTTGGGACGTCACGTTGGACCCAGCCGACGGACTTTACCTGCTGCCTCCCATGACGCCGGGGCAATCCCCGCCCCAGGGATACGCCGCGGTCCACATGAACGCCCGCCGCATCATCGAGGAGATAGACCGGTTCGGCCTGGACACCTCCGGCCGGAATAACCTGCTGGCCGAGGCGGCAACCTTGGAGGTCCGGGAGATCATCGACCCTCGCACGGGGCGGGAGCTGCGGGCCGGCGGCCAGACATTCAGCATGTTTGAGTTGGTTCTGATCTCCAACGCCGTGAACCAGGCCCTGGCGGAAGATGACGTGGCGGGATGCGTGGTTACCCACGGCACTTTCACCGCCGAAGAAACGGCCTGCTTTTTGCACTACACCGTCAACAGCGACAAACCCGTAGTGGTGGCCGCGTCCCAGCGCCGGCACAGCAGCATGGGCAACGACGGCGACTGGAACCTAGTCGACGCGGTCCGGGTGGCGGCCCATCCCGACGCCAAGGGCCGGGGCGCCATGCTGGTGATGAATGAAGAGATCTTGCCGGCCCGGGAAGTCACTAAAACCAACCAGCGTCCCGGCGGGTTCGCCAGTTCAGGCGGTTCGGCCTCAGCCTTGGGGTCGGTGGAAAGCGACCAGGTAACCTTTTACTTCCGGCCGGAGCGGAAGCATACCCTCTGGTCTGACGTGCGTCCCAACGGGACCCTGCCCGAGGTTATGCCCAGGGTCGATATCGTCAAGACCTACGCCGGAGCGGACGACGTGCCTATCGCGGCTTTGATAGACCGGGCGCTAAAGGAGCGGTCGATACCAGGCGCGCCCCAGAAGCACGGCATCTTGGTGGAAGGGTTCGCCTACGACGGCAAGCCCCATCAGTTTCAGATGCCTATCTTGGAAACAGCCATGTACCAGCACGGGCTCCCGGTGGCGGTAGCCAACCGTGGCGACCACGGCCGGGTGCCCCGCCTGGTCGATAATCCCTTCATCTCTTGCGATAACCTGATGGCGGTCAAGGCCAGGTTGCTCTTGATCTTGGCTATCGAAAAGCTGGGCATGCTGACTCCGTTCACTGATGCAGCCAACCCATCGGCGGATGACCGGCAGCGGTTACAGCAACAATTGCAACGCTACCAGGAAATCTTCGATACCCACTAAGAGTTCCGGGAACAGTGGCCCCAATCCAGATATTCGACCTGCTTCTCAGACGACGGCCACCGCCGCAACCTGGAACAGCGTTTCCGGGCGCGTAAACCGGTGCGCCATAACTCCGGTGGCAGAGGGGAAGTCCTGGCCAAAAAGCTTTCGTCTAACTTCCTGAACCTCCCGGTACCCCATGAGGCCGTTGGGAGCGACCCATTCGATGGTGTTGACCACGTCGTCTAGCGTGTAGCCGGCGGCGGCCAGGACCTGAGAGACATTACGATAGGCCTGCTCCGCCTGAGCCGCTACGTCGTATCCCCCCACGCTTTCGCCGGTGGCATGGTCCACCGCCGATTGGCCTGAGATGTGGAGCATCCGGCCTTTTTTCGTCCCCGGGACCGCATTGCCCTGGGCCTTCCATTCGGGCAAGACGATCTGCTGGCGTTCGCCGCCTTTAACCGCAACCGCTTCCAGTTCCACATGTCCTTCCGGCCGTAAAAGCCTATTGACAACCACTCCAGTGGCGGCGGGTAGCATATCCCCGAAAAACTCCCCGCGGACCCCTTCCGCATCGGGATAGCTTAGGAAAGCTTGTGGGTCGACGTATTCCAGGCTGGCCACGACGTCGCTGGGCCGTGCCCCTGCCGCCTCCAACACACGGTTAACGGTCTGGTATCCCAATTCCAATTGCCTCCGGGTGTCCTGGGGATAATGGCTTTGCCCATCAACGTCTTCATGACCCACCAAGCCGGATAACCAAACAATATCACCCGATTCTACCGCTGGGGCGAAGGTAAGGGATCGATCCGAACCCTCTGAGCCCACCGCCCGTTTATCGCCGGTCATGGCAACGGCGCTGATCTCGATCAAAGATTCCCGGCGAAGCAGCCGCTGCACGCAGACCCCGGTCGAGGCAACCGGACCCCGTAGATACTCCCGGCGCACGGCGGCGGTTTGACGATAGTGGGGGAGAGCCACCGGGTCTAGGTAATCCACCGTCTTGACCACGTTTTGGAACCCAAGACCGGCAGCCTCTAGGACCACGGCTAGCTTTTCGTAGATCAGCCGGGTCTGCTCAACCAGGCCGCCCTTACAGACAACCCTGCCAGCGTCAGCGTTGTATTCGCCGGCGGTTTGCCCCGAGATGTACACTACGCCACTGGCCTCGACTGCCATGCTAAAGGTGTACCGGCGGAGGTCGAGCCAGGGGAATTTGGCGGGGTCAACCTGAACAACATTTCGGACCATTCAAGTGCTCCGTATATTCTGAAACTAGATCCGTGCGGAAAACTTGACCAGCGCGCTGGCCGGTTGAACCACTTTCTCACCGCTCTGATTGACCGCCCAAAGGTCGCAAGTCACCAGCTCTTCGCCATTCTCAGCGGATTTTCCGGTAACGATACCGTGGCATATGATCAGATCTCCTGCGTAGACCATCGCCCGGTTGCTAAAGCTCAGCTTGCGCAGAAAAGCCCCCGGCCCAGCCCAGTCCTGCACCTGCTGGGCCAAGAACCCGCCCATCATCTGCCCGTCCAAAAAGGGTCCGTCAAACCCCAGCCCACGGACGTAATCGGCGTCGTAGTGAATGCGGATGAAGTCCCAGGTGGCCGCCCCGTAGGCCATCATACGTGCCGCGGTTATCTGTTTCTCCAAAGGCGGCAATTCATCGCCCACGGAAATGTCTTGAAAATTGAGGGTCGTGCTGTCCAATCATCCTCCTCGCGGCGCACCGCTGGTCTAGTGTCTCTAGGTGGCAAGGCCGCCTGTTATTCCAACCGCAGGTAGGAATCTCATGCCTGGTTGTAATGGTCACCTGAGATTCATCGCCGCCCTTCCGCCGAAGGGCTGGTGCCGGAATGACGAAGTGTGCGGCCAAAGGTTGGCAATTCTATTTTCGGAGCAATGACGGGCGACTAAGTGTTTCCGTCGCCTCACAGGCGCAGGAACATGGTTTCCACGTTGGTGGCCAATAACTCGTCCAGTTGGTTGTAATAGGAGGTCTCGACATCCCAGAAAAGCAGCCGGCCCGACCTACCGGTCTTTTCGTAAACGTCTTTGGTCTTGCGTTTAGCGGTGACCACGTCGCCGGGATGGACCGGCTGGAAGAATTCGTAGGAATTTCCGGCACGGAGACCTCCCACTCCCAAATCGTCTTTCAGGGCTAATTGCCGGCCCTCCTCGTCGAAGTCGCCCTCGACGAACTGCCAGGTGTCGCAGATCAGTGTAGGCGGCGCCATCACATTGGGGAGGCCGTGGGCTTGGGCGAAATCGAGGTCGGTGTATAAAGGATTGAAGTCGCCGATGGCCAGAGCGTATTGGCGGAACGACGACCGTCCGAACTCGTCAGGCGACTGGAAGACGGTTTCCATACCGATAGTGGCCCTGAGCTTGGCGATCAACGAATCGGCTGCATCGCCTTCCATTCGCGCCTCCCGAGACATCTCGCGGAATCAGAACGTCCCCCTGGGAAACCTGTTTCCGCAGGGGGACGTTCATCCTAAGTTTTAGTCTAAGCGCCACTCACGGCGCGTGCGATTTGTGGATTTAGCCTAGCCCTACGATTGGTGGAACAGGTTCAACGCCGAGCCTAACCGGAACCATTCTATCTGGGGCTCGCCCAAGGTATGGTTCAGGCTCAACGATTCGCTGGTCCCGTCGGAGTGGCTGACGGTGCAAGCGACGGGCTTGCCCGGAGCCAGTTCATTCAAACCGGTCAGGCTTATCCGGTCGTCCTCTCGGATCAGGTCGTATTCGTCCGGGCTGCTGAACGTCAGCGCCAGCAGGCCCTGTTTCTTCAGATTTGTCTCGTGGATGCGGGCGAAGCTGCGGGCTATCACCGCGCCGCCGCCCAGCAATCGCGGCGACAAGGCAGCGTGTTCCCGGCTGCTCCCCTCACCGTAGTTGGAGTCACCGATCACCACCCACTTCAGCCCTTCATCCTGGTAGTGCCTGGCGATGTGGGAGATGGCCACTCCGGTCTCACCGGATAAGACGTCCAACCCCTTCCCGGTATCGCCGGTGTAGGCGTTGATTCCCCCCATCAAGAAGTTCTCGCTGAACTTGGTCAGGTGCCCCCGAAGGCTCAGCCATACTCCGGCGGGGGATATATGGTCCGTGGTGCATTTTCCCTGCACTTTCATGACGACGGGAGCATCCACGATGTCCTTTTGATCCCAGGGCGGCCAGGGGTTGATCAACTCTATCCTTTGGCTATTGGGGTCCACCACGACTTCCACACTGCTTCCGTCCTCCGGGGGCTCGATGTAGGAAGAATTACCGGGGTCGAATTCCTCCTCCGGCACGTCGGGCGCCTGCTTAGGAGGTTCCAGCATCACTTGATTGCCTTGCCCGTCGGGCAGCGTGTCCGTCATAGGATTGAAGGACAGCTTTCCGGACAGGGCTAGGGCGACAGTTATTTCCGGGCTGGCGATGAAATTCATCGTTTGGGGGCTGGCATCGTTTCGTCCGGGGAAATTACGGTTGTAGGACGTAACGATAGTATTGGATTCTTGCGAGTCTCGGGACCGCCGCCACTGTCCGATACATGGACCGCAGGCGTTGGCCAGGACGGTTGCTCCAATGGACCGCAGGGAATCTAACTGGCCGTCCCGCTCGATGGTTGCCCGCACTTGCTCGGAACCCGGTGTAACCATTAGTGGAGTAGCGATACTGATCCCAAGAGCTTTGGCCTGCTCCGCTACGTCGGCCGAGCGGCTCATATCCTCATAGGAAGAGTTGGTGCAGCTTCCGATCAACGCAGTGGAAATCTCGTCGATGAAACCGTTGGCCGGATCTTTAACCTGGCTGGCCAGTTCGGAGATCGGGCGGGCCCGGTCCGGGGAGTGGGGGCCCACCATGTGGGGCTCCAGCTTGCTCAGGTCAATCTCCACGACCCGGTCGAAGTGACGTTCCGGGTGGTCCAGCACTTCCTGGTCTGCCCGGAACATCTCGCGGTTCTGGTCGGCCAGCTCGGCCAGCTCTCCACGCCGGGTGGACCGCAGGTACCGGGCCATGGACTCGTCGTAGGGGAATACAGATGTCGTCGCTCCCAACTCCGCGCCCATGTTGGTTATGGTCGCTTTGCCGGTGCAACTGATCGTCTCGGTCCCGGGACCGAAATACTCAATGATTGAGTTGGTGGCTCCGGATACGGTAAGCTCTCCGGCTAGATACAGGATGATGTCCTTGGGAGCGGTCCATCCGCTCATCCGACCGGTTAGTTTAACGCCGATGCGGTTGGGATAGAGAACTTCCCAGGGAAGACCCGCCATCACCTCTACGGCGTCGGCCCCGCCCACACCCACTGAGCAGGCGCCAAGGCCGCCGGCGTTAGGGGTGTGGGAGTCGGTGCCGATTATCATGGCTCCGGGGAAGGCGTACTGCTCCAGATTGACCTGATGCAGGATGCCGGCGCCGGGACCCCAGAACCCCACGCCGAACTTTGCGGCGGCGGAGCGCAGAAAATCGTATACCTCTCCGTTTTCCGCCACGGACTCTGACAGATCCGAGTCTGCACCCACCCTGGCTTGGATCAAGTGGTCACAGTGGACGCTGGTCGGCACGGCGGTGCTGGACCTACGAGTCTGCATGAACACCAGCATTGCGGTTTGGCCCAAGACGTCCTGAAGAATCACGCGGTCCGGCCGCGCCAGCAGGTAGCTCTTGCCGGGCTCCAACTCCTGGTTTTCCGGGTCATCCAGGTGAGAGAGCACCAGCTTGTCGGCAAGCCCCATGGGCCTGCCCAATCTCGGGCGAACGATCTCCAGGTTCCGCCGCATTATGGTGTATGCGTTAGCAACAAATTCGGGTGTCGAATCAACCACCACCATAGCAATTCTCCCGTGTCAAATGAATTGAAATTAAGCGAGTTGAGCCCGAATCAAAGGCACAACAGGGACATCGGCGAGTGTATCAGCACCATGCCACGGCGTCAAACCAACCGCGGTCAAGACGCCCGTAAAAGCCCCCCTTTCGTAAAGGGGGGTTGGAGGGATTTCGTCTCTCTTTACCCCAGAAACAATGTATAAGTCCCCCGGCCAACCTGGTTAATCGTCTGCGGGCACAATATCCGATGTTCCCCAGACAATGCCTGTTTGGCGACCTCCACGTTGATCGCCCCGATCTGCTCTATAGCCAGAATCTCATCCAAGGTAAAAAACTCGGCCCGGTCCACTTCTTTCATGTCGGGGTTGGGCTCGCCGCTTAGAGCGTTCAGCAACATCACCACGTAGATGCTGTTCCCGCCGTCCTCGTCGTAACGGTTCCTGATGCCCAACACGCCCTGCACATCGGCGGTGACACCGGCTTCCTCCTCCACCTCACGCACCACCGCAACCTCGATGGTCTCGTCCTGCTCGACGAATCCACCGGGTACCTGCCAGTTGCCGTGGCCACGCCGTGACAGGCGGCGCACCAACAGCAGACGCCCGTCCCGCACCACGGCGCCACCCACGCCGAGGTTGTATCCGGTGTTGTATCGTTCCGGTGGAGGCATGCGCGTTTCACTCTCCCGTGCTGGTTTCGTTGGATAAACATGCTACCAGAAACCGGTCGTTAAGGCCGGACCCCGGCGTCTGCCCTTCGGCTCTATCGTCCGATATGACTATGCTCTGGCCCCGGCTAGGGATATAATCATGGCTGTTTGCAAGCTGACAGCACACGACTTGTGTGTGCAACGAGAGGTACTGAAAATGACCCAACAAGCGGCAGAACTTAGCCCGGAAACGGTCTTGGAAGAACTGAAGAAAAACGGGGTTACCCACGTGGTCTGGCTGCCCGACAGCGAGACCAACTGGCTATATCTGCTGATGCAGGCGGAACCGACCCTAGACCTGATCACCGTGAGCCGGGAAGGGCAGGCCTTCTCCACCGCGGCAGGCCTGGCGGTGGGCGGAGCCAAACCGGTGATCCTGATCCAGAACACCGGGTTACAGGAGTCGGGCGACTCGATGCGTGGGTGGGTCATGGGCATGCACATTCCGGTGGTGTTGATGGTCGGTTACCGGGGCTATACCCGCCACGGCGACAACACCGACACCGCCGCCACCTACACCGAACCCTTCTTGAACGCCTACAACATCAAGTATTACCTGATCGAGAACAACGACGACGCAGGCAGGATCACCCGGGCCTTCGAGGAAGCAGAGAAGGCCCAAGGCCCCGTGGCGGTGTTGGTCGGAGACGAGTTCCACGGATTCAACCGCTGACCAGACTCCGCATACGGGAAAACTCGGCTGCTATAGGCCGTTAACGTGAAAATTTAGGAGACACTAGATGATTCACACAGAGGATATGCTCAAGGTCTTCGCCAAATACCGGGGCAACGCGATAGTTATTCCCGGCAGAGGCGGACGCCACTGGCACAACATCAGCGACAAACCGGAACGTGACGTGCCGCTGGGCGACCCGGCCATGGGGGGCCACGGCTCCTTTGGATTAGGTTTCGCCTTGGCCCGGCCCAACGAAAAGGTGATTCTTTTCGACTCGGAAGGCGACATCCTGATGAACATGGGGGCGTTGCTTATTTTTGCTGATAAGGGCGTACAGATTTTTTTACACTTCATGCTGGATAACGGGGTCTACGCTACGACCGGCGGCCAGCCGGTG
>JAKUQE010000014.1 GCA_022450395.1 Dehalococcoidia bacterium
CTTCTTTTGGGTTGCACGCCGGGAAGATTCAGCCAGATCGGGAACGGTTGGTCCCCGGCGTCAGGTCTGGACGGGTTTGTTTACGTGGGGACTAAGCAGGGCACCGTCCAAGCCTTGACGGACAACGGTTTTGAAGGATATAAGCCGTTGTGGTGTTTCCCATCTTGCCAAGACGAAGATTCCAAAGACAGGGATTCCCTTTTTGGCGTTTACGGTAGCCCGGTGGTCGGCGAAGACTTGGTCTACGTTAGCGCTATAAACGGCGTTCTTTACGCCATAGACCGGGAAACTGGGACGATCGGCTCCACCGGTTGGAAGCAGCCTCGGGGGCAAGCTGAAGAAGATCGGCCTACCTTGGTGGCAGGGCCGGCATTGGACCTCGAAAGCAACGTCGTGGTGGTTGGCTCCGAAGACGGCGGGCTATACGCCTTTGACGCCAAGACCGGTGAACCTCGGGACGGGTTCCCCTTCAGAGCAGAGGACAAGATATGGTCTACACCGGTGATTCAAGACGGTGTGGTTTACTTTGGGTCGCATGACAAGCACGTCTACGCGGTTTCTTTAGCCGACGGGACACTGAAGTGGAAGTTCCTCACCGGAGGCGTCGTGGCAGGCCGCCCCCTTTTGTTCCGCGATATGGTGATAGCCGGATCTTTCGATAAGAAGTTGTATGCGATCAATATCAAAGACGGCAGCAAGATCTGGGAGTTCCTGGGCGAAAACTGGTTTTGGGCCGGGGCCGTCGCCAACGGGCGGACGATCTTCGCCCCATCGATGGATGGCAACGTTTACGCTCTAGACCGGGGTGGCAACCTGTCTTGGAAATACGACCTGGAATCGCCTATAGTCTCCCGCCCGGTGCTGGTTCCCCGGGGACTGGTGGTGGCGGCTAGGGATGGCAAGATCAGTTTGCTGGACACTTCATTGACAGACATGGGGTTGCAACGGTCGCGAAATCCCCTTTCCCTCAGGGGAGACCCTGAGATTCTTGCCCCTCTGTCAGCTCTGGATGAGTCCGTGTTCGTGGCAGCGGAAGATAACACCGTCCGGCGGATAGAAGTCAGAGCGGGTCTGGCGCCTATGTGGTGTTTTGATACAGAATCTGAGAACGGTCAATGCAGCTAACCCGGCGACTGCCCGTCAACCGGGCATTCAACCGGCGTCAAGGGTAGGGCTTTGGAATTCGTCGTAATCCTCTGGAACGAAGTTATCATCCGGCCCATGCTCAACACCTTGTTGGTGTTTTACGTGATCAGTTTCCAGCACATGGGAATTGCCATCATTCTCTTTACCGTATTAGTCAGGGCGGCCACCATGCCCTTGACTCTGAAGCAGATCAGGCAGATGCGGGTAATGAGCACCCTGCAGCCCAAGATGAAGGAAATTCAGGCGCGTTACAGCGGGGACCGGTCCCGTGTTTCCCAGGAAACCATGCGTCTGTATCGAGAGGCCGGGGTCAACCCCATAGGCTGCCTGGGGCCTCTGGTAGTTCAGATGCCCATTCTGATCGGTTTGTTCCGGGTATTGATACAGACGCTGTTCTCCAAGCCGGGAGACCTGATCGGACTTTCGGAGAAATTGTATAACTGGATCCCGGTGTTCCCGATATACGCGGTAGTCCCTCTGAACGCCAGTTTCCTGGGCATATTAGACCTGGCCGAGCCGGACCCAACCCGGGTGATAATTCCGGCATTGGTGTTTGTTTCCACTTGGGTGCAGCAGAAATTAACGGTCAGCCCGTCCACCGATCCAAAGCAGCAGTCAAACCAGACGATGATGCTCTGGATGATGCCGATAATGATCGCTTTCTTTTCCCTGCAATTTCCCAGCGGCTTGTCGATGTACTGGATAGTATCAAACGTCATCGGTGTCGCCGTGCAATACTTAGTAACACCCAAGGGTCAGCTTCCTCCGCTATTCCCGCTATTCCCCAAGCCGGAGGCGCCCCCGCCTTCGGCACGCGCGGCGGAAGCTGATCCTCAGAAGGAGACGCGAGAAAATGGAAGTACGCGTAATGACGGCACGAACCGTCGAAGAAGCAATAGAACTAGCGCTGAAAGAGCTAGACGCCGACCGAGACGAGGCCGAGGTAGAAATACTAAGTAGGGGCAAGTCGGGATTTCTCGGCATTGGCGGCGAACCGGCCCGGGTTCGTGTCACCAAAATAGCCACAAGCGAGGGAGGCTCAGCCGGCGCTGCCGCCGTCGCTTCTGAGACAGTAGGCCGGATCTTGCAGGCTGCCCAGGTCAACGTCACCCGGACGGTCCGGGCCGCCAACGACCCCGAAACCGGCGGCCCCATAATCGACCTGGAAGGCGAAGATTCGGGTCTGTTGATTGGCCGCCGCGGCCAAACCCTGCAAGCCCTACAGTTCCTGGTCAACTTGATCGTGCGCAATCAGTATGGCGAGGGAGTTCGGGTGGTCTTGGACGTGGAGCGTTATCGCCAACGGCGGGAAACTTCCTTGCGGGACATGGCTACTAAAGTGGCCTCCAGAGTAGTTCAAAGCAACCGGCCCGTAGCATTGGAGCCGATGTCACCCGCCGACCGGCGCATCGTCCACACTGCTTTGACGGACTACTCCGGCGTTATCACCGAGAGCACGGGGATGGGCGACGACCGGAAGGTAAACATCATACCCAAACCGAACGAGTAGGAAATCCGATTCACAGAAGTTTAGGTGGGGAGGGGACAGAGTTGACCTTAAACCAAAAGAAACCTAGAATTACCCTGTGAATAGCGAGTTTGAGTCTCCCAGGCTCAACGACCCCTTGGACACCCCCAATGAAGAATGTGGGGTAGTCGGGGTATACGCTCCAGGCGCCGAAGCTAGCCGCCTGGCCTTCTTCGGCTTATTCGCCCTACAGCACCGCGGCCAGGAGAGTGCTGGAATCGCAGCATCCAACGGCGAGACCCTCAACGTCCACGCCGAAATGGGCCTGGTCACTCAGATATTCCGCGAGCCGGATTTTTATCCTCTTGCCGGCGAACGGGCGATCGGCCACACCCGCTACTCCACCACTGGAAGCAGCCTCCTTTGCAACGCCCAGCCCATGATCGTCGAAGGGTATCAAGGCCGGTTGGCCTTGGCGAACAACGGCAACATCATCAACTGTGCCCAGTTACAAACCCAACTGAAGAAGGACTGGAACTGTACCTTCGAATCCACTACGGATACCGAAGTTATGGCCTACATGCTGGCTAACGCTTCCGGGGCCGACTGGGAAGAGCGGCTGTTTTATTGCATGCGCCAATTGGAGGGTGCGTATTCCTTGGTCGCCCTTACCGAGGACACGTTGATGGCCGCCCGGGATCCTTTGGGTATCCGTCCGTTATGCATAGGCAAGCTGGACGGCGGCTGGATAATTGCGTCTGAGAGTTGCGCCCTTGACCACCTGGGCGCCACTTACATGAGAGAGTTGGAGCCCGGAGAGGTTGTCATAATCGACCCGCAGGGTTTTCGCTCTTCCGTATGGTCCGGCGCCACCGGCCGCCGCGCCCTTTGCGTGTTTGAGCTTATCTATTTTGCCCGGCCCGACAGCCTGTTGGACAATAAACTTGTCCACTCGGTAAGGCAAGAACTGGGCGCCCAATTGGCCCGAGAGCATCCGGTGGAGGCCGACCTGGTTATTGGTATCCCGGACTCGTCAACCGCGGCGGCGATTGGCTACGCCAGGGAGTCTGGTATTCCGTTCAGTGAAGGCTTGGTAAAGAACCGCTACGTCGGCCGGACGTTTATCGAACCTGAACAGCGGATGCGAGACCTGGGCGTGAGGCAAAAATTCAATCCCCTGACCGAGGTGATCGCCGGCCAGAGGATCGTCGTGGTTGATGACAGCATCGTCCGCGGCACCACCACACCCCATGTCGTCGGGCTTCTGCGCAAGGCCGGGGCCGCCGAGATTCATATGCGGGTATGCGCTCCGCCGATAAAGCACCCCTGTTTCATGGGAGTGGACATGGCCACCCGTCAGGAATTGATCGCGGCCAACCAGACCGTGGACGAGATACGCAAATTTATCGACGCCGACACTCTAGGCTACCTGGACGTCAAAGGACTGATGAAAGTGGTCGGCGGCACCGATGGTGGGTTCTGCGACGCCTGCTTCACCGGTAACTATCCGGTGCCAGTTCAACTTGAGTTGACCAAACTGGTCTTGGAGGAGCCGCCGGCGGAGCTTGAGCTCCTCTCCGATTAACGCCCACTCGGGGCATTCAATCTCCGAGCGTCTCATCCCATATGGCGGTTGTCCCGAAACCGGACCCAGCATAGACTCCCTCTTGCCATGCGCGTCCGGCTGCTTTAACCTTTTACTGCGGGGCGGCAGTCCCACCCAACGTGGACGGCCCAGGGGAGGAGTAGCCAGTTGACCAGTCAGGCTTACCGCTCGTCCGGCGTGAATCTGGATGAGATGGACGCCCTGAAAGAACGGATAAAGGCCTTTGCCTCGGCGACTCATGGACCCGAAGTCCTAAACCCCGAGGGTGGATTCGCCGGCCTGTTCCGACTCAGGGGATTTCGACAACCCGTGTTGGTGGCCAGCACCGACGGCGTGGGGACGAAGATCAAGATCGCCGCTCAAATGGGGCACTACGAGTCCATAGGCCAGGACCTGGTCACCCTCAACGTCAACGATATTTTGGCCCGTGGGGCCAAACCCCTCTTTTTCCTGGACTACATCTCCTTTACCACCCTGGACGAGCAAGTGATGGATACTTTGCTTCGCGGCATCGTGTGGGGTTGCCGCGAGGTGGGATGCGCCCTGATCGGCGGAGAAACCGCCCAGATGCCCGGACCGGACGGGTCGGACCATTTGGAGTTGGTGGGGTTTGTCGTCGGCGCCGCGGAGCCGGACGGGTTGATAGACGGGTCCAACATCCAGCCCGGCGACTGTTTGGTCGGCTTCCCTTCCAGCGGCTTACATACCAACGGTTTCTCGTTGGTGCGTAGTGTATTCGACATTGATGACAACCCGTCGGTCCTTTTCCTCCGGTTTGATGAGTTGCGGCACACCCTGGGTGAGGAACTGCTGATCCGGCACCGTTGTTATCATCCGATGCTGGAGCCGGTGCTAAAATCGTTCAAAGGCTTGGCCCACATTACCGGAGGGGGACTACCAGGTAAAATGCCGGCCATCCTACCCGAACATTTGGCGGCCGAATTCCGCCCGGAGACCTGGACCGCCCCGCCCATATTCGGGATTATCCAAAGAGAAGGGAATATAAGCACAGACGAGATGTACCGGGTGTTTAACATGGGGCTAGGGATGGTGGCCGTCTGCGCCGAGGACGCCCTTGAGGCGATCACCGATAAGATACCCGACGCCCGCGTGGTGGGCCGCATCATCAAGAGAGACGACGGTCCCCAGGTGGCCATACTCGATGGCTAGACCAGGCATCCCGGTCTGGGCAACTGTTCAAAAAGTCAAACGGGCCAACGGTCAGGGTGTATACCACCCCCCTGTAGGGTGGAATCGAAGTGAGGCGGTCAAGCGGGTGAAAGCGCTCCTTAGCGTCTACGACAAGACTGGCATCGTCGAGTTTGCCCGGAGTCTGGCGGGCGCGGGATTCGAGCTGATCAGCACCGGAGGAACCCACCAAACCCTTGCTCAAGAAGGAGGTCTGTCCGTACGGCAGGTCTCGGAGGTAACCGGCTCACCCGAGATTCTCGACGGCCGGGTCAAGACGCTGCATCCGGTGATCCACGGCGCCATACTGGCCCGCAGGGATGTAGCGGGTCACATGGCGGAGCTTGCCGAACACGGTATCGGCCTCATCGACCTGGTGGTCGTCAACTTATACCCCTTCCAAGCCACCATACGCAAGCCCGGCGTCACCCTGGACGATGCTCTGGAAAACATCGATATCGGTGGGCCGACGATGCTGCGGGCCGCCGCCAAGAACTTCCCATCCGTGACCGTAGTTGTCGACCCTTCGGACTACTCTTGGGTGGCTGAAAAGCTGGCGGCGGACGGTCTAAGCCACGAGGAACGCCGGGCATTGGCGGCTAAGGCATTCCGCCACGTTTCTACGTACGATGCCGCGGTCACCGGCTATCTTGATGTGTCATCGGGAGATACGGCCGGCTTGCCGGACACATTAACCATATCGCTGAACAAGACTGCCTCCCTGCGCTACGGCGAGAACCCCCACCAAGAGGGCGCCCTCTACGTGCCGGCGAACAGCGGGGCCGGAGGGATCGCCCATGCCCAGCAGCTACACGGCCGGGAGCTTTCCTACAACAACCTGATGGATGCCGATGCCGCCTGGCGCACCGTTTCCGACTTTGCCGAAACCACCGTGGCCGTCATCAAACATACCAATCCTTGCGGTTTGGCCAGCCATCAGGACCAAGCCGAAGCATACGAGCGGGCCTACCAGGGTGATTCGGTCTCGGCTTTTGGGGGCATCGTCGGGTATAACCGGACAGTCACCGCCCAAGCCGCGCGGGCGATGGATCCGATTTTCTACGAAGTCGTAGTCGCTCCCGATTACGAGCCAGAGGCCTTGGATATATTGAAGAAAAAACGTAATCTGCGCATCCTGGCGGTGGGACCGAACACCGGTGGGCTAGACTACGATCTGCGTCCCATCACCGGTGGAGTGCTAGTCCAGGCGCCAGACGCCCTGGACGAAGACCCAGCCACTTGGAAGATTGCCACCGACCGCCCTCCGACGGACGCGGAGATGCGGGACCTGGCGTTCGCTTGGAAGGCCGCAAAGCATATCAAGTCAAACGCCATCGTGTTCGCCAAGGATCTGACCCTAGTGGGCATGGGGGCAGGCCAGCCCAACCGCGTGGTCAGCGTCCACCTGTCGGGGCGTGCGGCCGGGGATAAGGCCGCCGGCAGCGTCCTGGCGTCGGACGCCTTCTTTCCCTTTCCGGACAACATCGAACTTGCGGCGCAGGCCGGAGTCACCGCCATAGTCCAACCCGGCGGCTCGATCCGTGATGCCGAGGTCATAGACGAAGCCAACAAGCACAAGCTGGCGATGGTGTTTACGGGCGTACGCCACTTCCGGCACTAGACGCAACACCCTCGCAAAAATACCCTTCAACGGGGTTTAGCTGAGATAGGTAATCGATACGGGATAAATCAAGGCGGGGATTGGATATGCCTTTGACCATCGACATTGTGGTACCCGTCTACAACGAGGAGCGGGCTCTCCCTCGCAGCATCCTCATCCTAACGGACTACCTTAAGTCCAACGTCATCAACCCTTGGCAGATAATCATCGCCGACAACGCGTCTACCGACAGCACGCGCTCGGTTTCGGAGCTATTGTGCGAGAGGTATCCTGGAGTAAATTACCTTTACCTGCCCCAAAAAGGCCGGGGCCGGGCACTGAAAGCCGCTTGGATGGAAAGCACCGCCGACATAGTTAGCTACATGGACGTGGACCTTTCCACCGACTTGGTCCACCTTCCCCAGTTGATTGATTCCATCGAATCAGGGGCACACATCGCCATCGGCAGCCGGTTGAGCAAGGATTCAAAAGTCACCCGGTCCTTCCGCCGGGAGTTCATCTCCCGCACTTACAACTTGATGATCAAGTCCATGTTTTTTACCGGATTCCCCGACGCCCAGTGCGGGTTCAAGGCAATGACTAGGGAAACCGCCAGGACGCTGCTACCGAGTATCAAAAACAACAACTGGTTCTTTGACACAGAATTACTGATAATCGCCGCCAAGGGCGGTTTCCAGATCAGCTCCTTGCCGGTCAAATGGGACGACGACCCGGACAGTACCGTAAACGTCGCCGGGACCGCTACCGAAGATATCAAAGGACTCCTTCGCCTCCGCTTCGGCGGCGTTCCCAAGGTCTCCCCGCCGGCCAGTCCCAGTCGCCGGTAGGCGGAGAATTGGATCTGTCTACGGTCCCAGGACGACGTAACAGACGCACCGCAGATTCTCCCCCAGATCTCTCCTAGCAGATGGTGACGCCCGTCGCCGGATAAGCCAACACTCCGATATCACAGCAAACGATCCAAGCAGAAACAACGGTGCCATCTGGCGCGGGAGCGCCGTCTAACGAAACGGTCCCGCCGAATACCTCAGGCCGTGGGGGCTAGTAGTGTTCCCTGGAACCCAGGCATAGACATGGAGGGCTCCATGCCGCCGAGCTCCAAGGTAATATTTCGCGAACGGTCTTGCAGACTACTCATCCATGATGGCGGTTGACCAAACCACTGACTGGTCCCATTACCCGGAGGGCGAACCACCTAGAAAAAGCTTCGCCACGCATCTCTGCGAGTGCGATCAACGGCAAAGTCAGCACTCCCAAGATCAACAAGATCATCCGCAAACGCCGGGGCCTGTATTCCAACAGTACCTTGTGGTCCCCTGGAGGCAACTGGACTCCGATAAAACTGGGCATCAGCATAACGGTGTCCGTCTCTACCCCATCTACGGTGGCCCGCCAGTTTGGATGATAGGTGACTTTCAGCATCAGCAAGCTATCGCGTTCCACGCTGACGTCAGCCTCAAAGGAATTACTGCCAACTTCCTCGGAAAGGACTGTGCCCCGAGATGGGCCTACTGAGACTTCGGCCTTAGAGATCACCCCCACCGCGGAAGAAAGTGGCATCGGGCGCTCATTTGTTCCGGAAGCGCTGCCCATTAACACTGTTGGGTGCTGCCTAACGCCCGGTAACCCACTGGCCAGCCAGCTGGATGCCGCGGGATAGAAGTCTATCCTTCCTCCGCCAAAGGTCAGGTCTGAGCTGACCAGGTCGAAGTAGCCAGTTGTCTCCACTTGATACAAGTTATGGCGACCGAACTGCTGGAGGGGCTTTACGAAATCTGGGAATCTTTGGCCTTCCGGCGCCACCACGTACCGCGCATTGAAAAGGAAGCAACATCACCATCGCCGATCTGTCGCCGAGTCAGGGCGAGGTAGTTGCCGGAGAGGTGGCGCAGATGAACACAGGGAGCAAGGTCAAGGTGATCGCCTGTGACGTCACCGACCCCAAACAAGTCGACGATATGGTCGCACGATCCATCGCCGAGTTCGGTAGCGTGGATGTTCTCGTGAATAACGTGGGTTGGACCGTGGACCGGCTGTTCATGGAAAAACCCCGGGAAGAGTGGGAAAAGGAGGTCAAAGTCAATCTTTGGGGGCCATCAACTGCATCCACGGCGTACTACCGTCCATGATAGAGCGCCAATCCGGCGCCATCGTCAGCATCAGCTCCGACGCCGGACGAATGGGCGAATATCGGGAAGCAGTGTATTCCGCCTGTTAAGCCGGAGTGATCGCGCTAAGCAAGTCGATAGCCAGGGAAACAGGGCGCTACGGGTTGAGGCTGAACATGGTGTGCCCCGGACTGGTGGTGCCCGGCGAGGACGGGTCCATCAGCACCGAGAGCATGTGGAATCAGATGAGGGACATTTTCACCGAAGATGTATTGGAGCGGGTGAAACGGGGTTACCTCTTCCGCCGTTTGGCCAAGGGCAGCGAGATCGCCAACGCGGTGGTGTTTCTATCCTCCGACGCCGCCAGTTTCATCACCGGCCAGACCCTCAGCGTTAGCGCCGGCTACACCATGATGTAGCCAAAGATTGCCGATCCACAAAACTTAGTCAAGAAAAGTAAACGGCCCCGATGATATCGGGGCCGTTTAGCATGGCCATTGGCGCTTCGCGGGTTGCTACCCGTCAGGGCGGCGTACCGCTGATCCCAGAATAGTCGTCCTAGAGGGCGGCTACCTGCTCGCGGAGGGACTCCAACTCTTGAATGAGCTGGGCCTTAGTCTTCCGGGTGTCGGTCTGGCCGTTAGAAGCCTGATTGTTCTGAGCAACCAACTCCCATGACCGGGCCTCGATCTGGGGCATGATCTCTTGAACCAACTTCTCATCAACCTCGGCGGCGATGGAGGGGTAGCCTGCCCGTTCAATCATGGACCGCAGGTTTCCGGCCTTGAACTGGTCCAGGGTCCAGCGAAGGGTTTCGCCGGAGGTGGTGACGTCCCAATAAACCCGGACGTCCTGGTTGCGGGGGCCGTAGTGATAGTGGGGGCCCTTCTGGAAGCAGTCGAATGCCAGTAACTCTACTTCCTGACCAGCAACGTCGGATAAGACGTGAATCGCCATGCCCTCGTCGTTGATCTGGGGCAGGTGGCGGTATTCCAGGCCGAATTTCAGGTTGCCGACCTCAATCTTGTCGCCCTCAACCAATTCGGGCATGAGGTGATGCACGGTTCGGCGTCCGTTCCGGGACAGGTCCCGGCCCGTAGCCTCGGCTTCATCCATGGTCATTGTCGATGCGGGATTGGCTTCAACAGCAGAGGCTAGCTCCTCATAACCGGCTCGGCGAATCATCGACGGCAGCCGGTGGCGGATGTTGTCCATCGTCCAACCCAGGGGGTTGCCCGCAGTGGTCTTGTCCATATTTAGCCGGATGTTGTGGTTCTCCGGCCCATAGTGGTAATGAGGAGTCTGGTCGAAGCAGTCGAACCGCAGGATCTCCGTGTCTTTGCCCTCAACCTTGCCATAAACCTGAACGCACAAGCCCTGGTCCGGCATTAGGTCGGTCCGGTATTCCATCGCGATATCGACAGCGCCTGCGTTGATTACAGATGTTCCTTTCTCCACGATTGTCCTCCTTATCCATTTGTGAGCACCCAAACCGTTACGGGAGGCTTCCTGTCCGGAAGTTGGACCCGCCCCCATTGAGTACCCTACGCCACTGCCGGGTGCGGTCCGGTGGAACGGCTGGCTAAGCCATTCCAACCATGCCGTACAGAGGCAGTTGTTACCCGGAATTATAGCATGATAATCGACTCTGGCAAACATTCTGTAGACATAACTTTTTATACTCAAATCCTGTTCACTTGCCGGAACATCGTAAATGGGTTCAATTCGTTGTTTTGTAATGTCATCTGAACGTCCTCGTTGGTCCAAAATCCTGGCCGGAGCGAAGTCTAAACGGGAACAGCTACCTCTCGTTGGAGATTTTATGCCGGTCTCGTCATTGCGAAAGTGCCAGTTACCATGGGCTAAGGCGATATTGATTGCCGTGTTCTTGATGGCCGGTTGCGGACCATCGGAAGTTGCTGCCCCGCCTTCTCAGTCAAGGCCAGAGCCGACCATGGCATCACCCGATCCAAAGATCGATTTCCCGCCTGCGCCATCTTTAACCGCAACACTAACCCCAACGATCACACCTGCTCCCGCTCCTACCTACACTCCCCAGCCAACCTACACTCTCTACCCAACATACACACCTTTACCCACTCCTACTTTATGCCCCACTCCGGCCCAAACAGCCGCTCCCGTGGTAATCACAACCACTTCATCGCCTGCAACCACCGGAACAGCGCGTCCTATCCCGACAGCCGCACCGATTCTTAATGCGAAGGATAGCCCGGAAACTCCGGCCGCCTCATTTACGCCAACTCATCCACCCTCCGCAGCGGCACAAGCCACATCGGTCCCAACGCCCATCTCGGTGGCAGCCGTTACGCCCCGGCCCACGGCCATTCCCGTGGTTCCCCCAACATCAACGCCGAAGCCTCCAACTCCGGCGCCCATCCAGACGCCGTTTCCCACACCATCTTCAACAGCCATTCCAACTGCCACGCCGATTCCTACTCCATCGCCAACTGCCACAACTGTGCCCGCGCCAACTCCAACCCCTATACCTATTCCCATCCCCACGCCCATCCCCACTGCGACGCCTCCTCCAACATCAACACCGGTACCTGCCACCCCGCCACCAGCAGGTAGCGTAGTGATCGAATGCATCTTTTTCGACGGCCTGGTTCCCCGAAGCGAAGCCGACGAATATGTTCGGATCGCCAACCTGAGCGGCGACTCCAAGACGTGTCCGACGGCTCACCCACATTCACCTTCCCTACTTATTCCATCGTGCCCGGGGAAAGAGTCCGCGTATACACCAATCAAGTGCACCCGGAATGGGGTGGGTTCTCTTTCCAGCGCGGTAGCTCTATATGGAACAACTCCGACCCGGATACCGCCGGCTTGTTCAACGGTCAAGGAGCGCAGGTGTCAACCCGAACCTATCCACCGGGCTGCGAGTAGATCCGATCCGGGCGCCCTAACCCTCACCAATACTCTCCCCGATTTGACCGCATTATCATGGGTGATATACTCCGAATCGCGCCTGTCATGGGCTCGTGGCAGGCATCCGGTGACTGGCCGTTCCAAACAATTAACATTGCATAACGTTGCTTTATAGATAGTTCGTCGGAGAACCATCCTAGAGAGAAACAGAATGACCGTACGCAAAGGAGCACTTTTAGAATGAAAGTCGCCATCAGTATTCCCCGGTTGCCCGACGGTCCCGGCCTACGCGCATTCGTCCAGCGGGCTGAGGCTTTGGGTTTCGATGCGGTGCTGGCGGGCGACCACATCGTTCTGCCCACCGGAGGGACCCAACAGTATCCATATACGTCCGACGGCTCGTTTTCCCGCCCCGCCGACGAGCCATTCTTAGAAACCATGACGCTGTTGGGATACTTGGCGGCCTGCTCCGAGACGGTCAAGTTGGGCAGCACCGTTATCATCCTGCCCTATCGAAACCCGGTGGTCCAAGCAAAGATGTTCGCCTCTCTGGACGTTTTGACCAATGGCAGGATGATTTGCGGCGTGGGTGTTGGCTGGCTGGAGAAGGAGTTCGAGATTCTGGGGGTGCCCTACGCGGAAAGGGGACCCATGACCGACGAGTTTCTGGAGATATTCATCGCCCTATGGACCCAGCCCGAGCCGGTTTTCCACGGCCGGTTCTACCATGTGGAGGGAATCCAGTTCTACCCCAAACCCATCCAGAAACCCCACATCCCGATCTGGGTGGGCGGACACACTAGAAGGGCGTTGCGCCGGACTGCCAAGTACGGCGACTGCTGGCACACCACCCGCCAAACCCCTGACTTCGTGGCTCAAAACCTACCCTATCTTCACCGGCAGATCGAGGAGGCGGGCCGCGACCCGGCGTCCGTATCAATATCCCTGAAGCGCAGCCTGCATTTCACCGACATGGGATTGGGCGAAGGGAGTTCTGTGCGCAGCGGCGGCGCGATCATCGGCACAACCCAGGAGATCATCGATGACGTTCACTACTGCCGCGAACTGGGCATAGACCAGCTGACTTACGACTTCCGGGTGGAGGGGATCGACCAGTCCATCCTAGTGATGGAGCACTTAGCGGACCGGGTACTCCCGGTGGCCGAGCGGCTGGGTTAAGCGACAAGAAGAGATCCGGTAGCGAACAAATGATGGCGCCAAATGGCGGTGGGCGTCCTTTCTAACGAACGGTGCCCAGCGCCCGGCGGGCCTCCCGGTCCATGTCCTTGTTTATCAGCGTCCGCCGCTTATCGTATTGCCGTTTGCCCCGAGCCAGCCCCAGGCCTACTTTGGCGACGTGGCCCTTGATGAAGAGGCTTAGAGCCACGATCGTGACGCCCTTCTCGGCGACTATGCTCTTCAGCTTTGCTATCTCTTCACGGTGCATCAGTAATTTACGCGGCCGCTTCGGGTCGTGATTGTTGACGCTGCCGGCGTCGTAGGGGGCAATATGGGCGTTGACCAGCCAAAGCTCGCCGTTCTGAGGCCGCGCGTAAGCGTCCCGAAGGTCGATCTTTCCCGCTCTGATCGATTTGATCTCCGTCCCGGTGAGAACCAGACCGGCTTCATACCGGTCCAAGATCTCGTAGTCGAAGAACGCCTTCCGGTTGGTGGCTACGGTTCGGGTGGTTTTTTGCGGGCGTTCAGTTTTTTTGGTGGTCATGCCTTAGCTGCCTTGGGCGATCTGTTTCCGCAGAAATTCAATGGCCCGGTTCAGATGGACGTCTTCAGAACCGTCCTCCACCTTGTCCAGTTGAACATCGGGCGAGAGACCTTCACCTTCGATCAAGGTGCCGTTAGGAGTAAACCAATGGGCGATAGTAAAGTTAACTCCGGAGCCATCCTGTAATACCCAAAGATTACTTACGCTGCCCTTGCCGAAGGTCGTGCCTCCGAGAACAGTAGCCCGCTCGTGGTCCATCATCGCGCCGGTAAACACTTCGCTGGCACTGGCGCTGAATTCGTTGACCAGAACCACAAAGGGGATTTCCTTGGCTTTCCCCCCGGACTTCACTTTCCAAGGTGTGCGGTGACCCTGAGCGTCGATCTGATAAAGAACCAAACCGTCTTCAAGGAACTGGCTGGTAACGTCTACCACTGAGGTAAGCAACCCTCCGGGGTTGTTTCGCAAGTCCAAAACGATCCCCGTGCCGCCGGAGTCCTCAAACCTCTTCAACGCGTTCAGCAGGTCCTTATTGGTGGTTTCGGCAAAGTTGAAGATGCGCAGGTGGCCGATGCCGTTGTCTCCCATGTTTATGCGTACCGAAATGAGGGTAATCACTCCCCTCTCAACATTGATCACTACCGGATCGGTATCATTCCGGTGCAAGATCAGGAGCTTAACAACAGTACCCTTCTTGCCGCGGATCCTGTTGACCGCCTCCATCAGGCTGATCCCCTCGGCGCTCTCGTCTTCAATCTCCAGGATAATGTCGCCGGGGCGAATGCCGGCTCTCTCAGCGGGAGTATCGGGCATGGGAGCTAGAATCGTGACCAGCCCGTTCCTGATGCCCACCTCAGCCCCGATACCTTCGAAAAAGCCCTTCAGATCTTGGGTCGCGATCTTGTATTGTTCCGCGTTGTAGAAGGCCGAATACGGGTCCCCCAGGGCGTCCAACATGCCTCTGATCGCCCCGTCGCTAACTTCTTGGGGGTCCAGCTTTCCCCCGTTTATGTGCTCCCCTTCCAGGAGCTCCCAAACCTCCAGCAGACGTTCGAACTCTGGAGGCAATCCATTAAGAGTAGGATCAACATTGCCCGATTGCCCGAGTTGCTGCACGGCACAAGCGGCGGCAAAAGACAAAGCGAAGAAACAGATCAAAGAGATTAACGAGGCACGGACGAGCCGTGATTTGGTCACGGAGGTCGTCTCCTAAACAGCAAAATTACTCGTGGGGTATCACTCGTGGGATTGGCCGGGTCTCAGGCCACATTGTATCACAGGGCAGAGTTACACCCCTCGGTGTTCATGCGTGGAGGGCGGGTCTTGACCGCCTAAGTACGGCAGTCTACCCTTGCCGTTACCACTCAGGAGATTGATGACATGAACGCGGAAATAGTAGCCATAGGTTCGGAACTCCTTTTGGGTCAGATAGTTGACACCAATTCGGCTTGGATGGCGCAACGCCTGGCCGCGGTGGGGATGAACCTTTATTACAAAACCATAGTCGGGGACAATCCTGAGCGTATGCTGGAAACGATCACCGCCGCTATGGAACGGTCGGACGTGGTGATAACCTCCGGCGGTATCGGCCCCACCCAGGACGACTTGACCCGGGAAATCGTGGCCAAGGCATCCTCCCGGGAACTGGTTTTGGACCCGGAACTGTTGGCCCAGATCGAGGCCAGGTTCCGCCGCCGGGGATTCATAATGACGGAAAACAACGACCGCCAGGCGTACATCCCTGAGGGGTCCATACCGGTTGAAAATCCCAACGGCACCGCTCCTTCATTTATCGTGGAAGATCCTAGGGCCGTGGTCATCTGTCTTCCGGGCGTCCCCTTCGAGATGAAGTGGTTGTTCGACAATGAAGTAATACCCTATCTTCGGGAGAAGTTCGATCTTTCCGAGGCCATCTACTCCCGGGTGCTGAAGGTGGCGGACATGGGCGAGAGCGGGGTGGACGACCTGGTAGGACACCTCATCGCCAACTCCAACAATCCGACAGTGGGAGTACTGGCTCACCCCGGACAGGTGGACGTTCGTATAAGCGCCAAGGCGGCCAGCGAGGAAGAGGCCGACGCCCTGATATCCCCATTGGAGAAAGAGGTCAGGTCCTTGCTGGGAGATCACGTGTTCGCCACCGGGGAGCAAACTATGCAGGACGTCGTCGGTGAGTTGCTGCGCTCCAATGATTTGACCGTTGCTTCTTTCGAGGGACTTACCGGTGGACTGGTCGCCCAGCATCTGCAAGAAGCCGACGGGATGCGCTTTCTGCAAGGCACTGTCGGACAGCAGGAATCTACACTGCGGGCGGTTTTGGCAGTTAACGGCGGGATCGACGAAAAGGCCGTCTCGGCAACGGACCCTGAAACCCTAACCGGACAATTGGCCGAGGCGGTTCGGGCCGGGGCCGGGGCAGACTTGGGGCTGGCGGTCCTGTCATTGCCGGACTCCGGTGCTCCAGCAGGAGGAAGCTCCAGCTCCAACTCGGAAAACTTGAGAGCCGGTCACACCTATATAGCAGTGGCGGACAGCCAGGGCATCAGCCGCCGCGCTTACAACTTTGCCGGCCCCGGTTTGCCGGACCGGACTAGGGCCTCCCTGCATGCGCTGGACCTATTGCGCGTCACGATACTGGAGTCGTAGCCTCTGCGCCGGATTTACACTCCGCCAACCTGATGCTACTATTACCCGGCGCCACAAGGCGAAGCTACCGAGGCCGTAATTCGATGCGCCACGGCCTCAAAAAAGGTTCATGATGGATTCAAAATCCTACGATGTCGTGGTCATTGGAGGAGGCATAATCGGCCTCTCCACCGCCATGCAGATCAAACTAGAAAAGTACCCCGATTGGCGGGTCGCCGTGGTGGAGAAAGACTCCGAGATTGCCACTCACCAAACCGGCCACAACAGCGGGGTCATCCATTCGGGTATCTATTACCGGCCAGACTCGCAAAAAGCTCAGTTCTGTGTGGGCGGCGCCAAGTCCCTGCGCCAGTTCTGCGATGAAAACGAGATTGAGTACAATCAGTGCGGCAAAGTGATCGTGGCCAACAACGATGCGGAAGTGGCCCGGTTGCAAACCCTCCACGAGCGGGGAATCGCCAACGGAGTGGAGGGACTGGAGATGGTCGGCCCGGAACGGCTGAAAGAGTTGGAGCCTCACGTAGCTGGGATCCAGGCGCTATGGGCGCCCACCACCGGCATCGTCGACTATCGCAAGGTTGCCGCGGCCTACGCCGAGAAGTTCCAGCAGGCCGGAGGCGACGTTTTCACCAACGCTCCGGTAACTCGGATAATCCGAACCCAAGACGAATTGGTGCTAGAAACTCCCGGTGGCGCGCTTCACGCCAAGCACCTGATAAACTGCGCCGGACTGTACGCCGACCGGGTGGCCGAGATGATGGGCGAAGACGTGGACATTCAAATAATTCCCTTCCGAGGCGAGTATTTCACGCTGCGCCCCGAGAGCCATCACCTGGTAAATGGCTTGGTATACCCGGTACCCGACCCCCGATTCCCTTTCCTGGGCGTCCACTTCACCCGTAACATTCACGGCTACGTAGAGGCCGGACCCAATGCCGTACTGGCTTTGAAACGAGAGGGCTATCGCAAAGTCGACGTGAGCCTGGGAGAGTCTTTTCAGACCTTCACCTACCCCGGTTTCTGGAAAATGGCCATGAAGCACTGGAAAACGGCCCTTGGGGAAATACACCGTTCTTACAGCAAAAAGGTCTTTGTCCGGGACTTACAGGGCCTGATCCCCGAGATTCAAGACGCCGACCTGGCCCCCGGCGGCGCCGGCGTTCGGGCTCAGGCAGTTTCCCGTAGCGGCGCGTTGCTGGACGATTTCAGCATCATTCGGGGCCGGGAAGCGGTCCATGTCTTAAACGCGCCATCACCCGGTGCTACGTCGTCCCTGGCCATCGGCGCCCACATCGTGGAGTTGGCGGCGGAAGCCTTCGGCGAATAGTCCTGAGCAGAACCCGGTATCCATTCGTTGACCCGTCCCGCGGCGGACCGGTTCCCTACCCGCATAAACTTTTACTCCGTGGTAGACCGGTTTCCCAACCGGCAAAAAACAAAAGTGGCCCTAGTGACGGGGCGATAATGTTGATGCTAAGGTGCACCCTGGGTATAATCGACCACTAGAGATTCCCTGGGGGAATCCACGGCGATTCCGCAAGGGGAGGATGGATTGGCGGTTTCAGCGGGATCCGAACTGGATTTGGGAGTCTGGACGGTCACCGAGGATAAGGTCCGCCAGTACCTAAATGCGGTTGGGGACGAACAACCAGCCTATTTCGATCTGTCCATGGCGCCGCCGTTAGCCCTATCGGCCTGGTCCCTGGGAGCGCTGTTGGATCAGTTAGCTCTGCCACCGGGAGCCATCCACAGCCTGCAGGAATTGGAAACCTTCCGGGGGGTTAAGTTCGACGAAGAGATTCACGCCTCCGCTCAGGTCACTAAACCCCGTCAGCGTGGCAACATGAAATTTCTTTCAGTTGGTTACACCCTAACAGACAGAGGGGGCGAACAAGTACAGTGCGGAAAGAGCACAGTCTTGGTGGTGGACTCCGTTGAGGAGGAATCTAGCGGGATGAAATCCGCCCAACCTCCCTTTACAAAAGGGGGTGATTCTGGAAACGGCGGCGATCAGTTCGGGTCGATGCCGAGGGTTTCCAGAACGATCTCTCAAGAACGGTTGAACGCCTATGCTCAAGCATCCGGTGATGCCAATCTCTTGCATCTGGACGCCGGATTCGCGGCCAACACGCCCTTTAGGGGTATCATAGCCCACGGCATGCTGACCTTGGCGTTTATCGGGGAAATGATGACGGCTGAACTGGGGCGGGCCTGGCTTGAAACCGGGGCTATCAAAGCCAGGTTTAAGGGCGCGGCATACTTGGGGGACGATGTTGAATCCTGGGGCAGAAAGACCGGGGACAATGATTCCAGGGTGGAGTATTCTGTAGGCCTTTGGAATCCGGCAAGCGGCCAGGAGCTTATAACGGGGAGCGCTACGGCTAGAGCGGCCCTTGCCTGAGACTCGGTACAACATCGCCGCCACTATGATTCAAAATACATGTCCCAAGGGACATATCCAAAGGTCCACGGATTAAAAGAGGAAATATGTTCAAAGGTCAGGAAAGGGGAGATGTCCTGATCAGGGTGGCCGTCGACACTATGGGTGGCGACTTTGGGCCTCCTGAAACGGTAAAAGGGGCTCTGCAAGGGCTAGACACCCACAACATAGAGTTGCTTCTAGTGGGCGACCAAGACTTGTTAGAATCGGAACTGGCCCACTACGACATCAAGAACAAACCGGTGAAAGTGGTCGCTTCAGTTGGCAAGATTGGGGACGACGAACACCCCATCGAGGGACTGCGCCGGAAACCTAAATCCTCTATCTTGGTAGCGACCAAGTTGCTGAAGAGTGGCGATGCCGACCTGTTAGTGTCGATGGGCTCCACCGGCGCGTCGATGGCCAGCTCGGTTTTCATCCTTGGTTTGATGGACGGACTGGAACGCCCATGTATCGGCGGCCCCTTCCTCGGCGTGGCGCCTCGGACGGTACTCGTGGACATGGGAAGCAACATAGATTGCCGCCCTCCTTTGATGCTGAGCTTCGCCGCTCTGGGCTCGGTATTCTCTCAAAAATTCTTGGGGATAGATAATCCGAGGGTCGGCCTGCTCAGCGTGGGCTCCGAAGCCGCAAAGGGCAACCGCCAGGTACATGAGAGTTATCAGCTACTTCAAGAAAGCCACCTCAACTTCATCGGCAACGTGGAAGGTATGGACTTCTTCACCGGCCGGGTCGACGTTATTGTCTGCGACGGTTTCGTGGGAAATATCCTCATGAAATTCACCGAGGGATTGGGAACCGCCCTCTCCCATTACGTAGAGCAGCGTTTGGCGGACCATTTACCCGCCGCCGAACTTGCCAAAGTCTCCTCCGACCTCTGGGAAACCACCAACATGCCGCGGACCATGGGCGGCCCTCTGTTCGGCGTGAACGGAATGGTCATATTGGGACATGGATCTTGCCGGGCCAGCGGTATCGCAGGCGCCATCAATACCGGCGTGCGCTGCGTCCAGATCGGTATGGTTGACAGTATGAGACAAGAGCTGGCTCAGCTTTCCAGCACGGAAGTCCTGAAGAATTAGTGTATGCAGGGAATTGACTTAAGCGGGTCAGTTGCTCTGGTCACCGGCGCCTCTCGTGGCATCGGAGCGGTGATCGCCCGGCGCTTGGCCGAAGCCGGGGTCAAAGTTGGAGTCAACTACCTCTCAAGCCCGGAATCAGCAGAAGAAGTCGTATCCTCCATCATCAGCGCCGGGGGAGAAGCCTTGATGGTAGAAGGGGACGTATCCCAAGAGGAACCCGCCAAGTCGACCGTACAGCAGGTGGTGAGCAATTGGGGACGCATCGATATTCTCGTCAATAACGCCGGCATCAACCGTGACCGCCTACTCCTCAGGATGAATACGGACGACTGGGACCAAGTCATCCAAGTCGATCTACGGGGAGCCTTCCTTTGCACCCGGTTCGTTATGCCTCATCTGATAAAACAGCGTAGCGGCCGAGTGGTAAACATCTCATCCGTGGTGGGCATCAGCGGCAACCCAGGGCAAGCCAACTACGCCGCCGCCAAGGCCGGTCTGATTGGATTCACTAAATCGGTGGCCCGGGAAGTGGCCTCCCGCAACGTAACGGTCAATGCCCTGGCTCCTGGCTACATAACCACCGGCATGGTGGAGAAATTATCGGAGGCCGCCCGGGAGAAGATACTAAGCCGCATCCCCATGGGCCGTTTCGGCGTTGCCGAGGACGTCTCGGAAGCGGTAGTCTTCCTTTGCAGCAAGGGCGCTTCCTACATCACCGGCGAGGTGTTGACTATAGACGGGGGAATGATCGCTTAGACAGACTGCCCCCTAACTTGCCGGACAACGCAGCAGGGTGCGCGCCGCCACAAGCCTTCCTTGTACTGCGCTAACCCCTGGGCTTAGGCAGGCTTGAAGCAGGAAACCCATCCGGCCCGTTATTAAGACACCGGCCGGCCCATTAAGGGAGGCCAAAATGGACACAAGCGAGAATCCGGCCAGCCGTTTGCGCCGAATGCTGCGTGAGCCCGGCATTATCGTCGCGCCGGGCGCCTACGATTGCCTCACCGCCAGAATCATCCAGCAAGCGGGATTCCCGGCCGTTTACATGACTGGCGCCGGCACCTCCGTCGCCGCCTTGGGCTATCCCGATCTGGGATTAGCTACGATGACGGAAATGGTTTCCAACGCGGCAGGCATCGCCGACACGGTTGACGTACCGGTCATCGCCGACGCCGACACCGGATACGGCGGCATCTTGAACGTGCAGCGAACGGTCCACCAGTACGAAAGGGCTGGCGTGGCGGCCATCCACATCGAGGACCAAGACATCCCCAAGCGGTGCGGACACCTGGACGACAAGCGAATCATTTCCATCGGGGACATGGTTCAGAAAGTCCGGGCCGCAGTGGACGCCCGCAACGACCCAGACTTCGTGATCATCGTCCGCACCGACGCTTTGGCGGTTTCCGGTTGGGACGACACCATGCGCCGTTGCGACGCATACGTCGAGGCAGGCGCCGACGTCCTGTTCGTCGAAGCGCTACGGACGCCCGAAGAAGCGGAAAAGGTCACCAGCAACTTCAACGTCCCGTTGCTGTACAACTTCGTGGAATCCGGCAAATCACCCTTGATTCCCGCCGATGAATTGGAGCGATTGGGTTTCAAGTTGGTAATCTTCCCGGGAAGCGCCTTCATGGTGGTCTGCCAGGCCGTCTCCGAGTTGATGAGTGAGCTAAAAAATACAGGAACGACGGCATCCATGATGGACCGAATGGCGACCCTTCATCAATGTTTTGAAACGGTAGGACTTTCCCAAATGCTGGCCCAAGACGCCCAATATGCCGGCCTGGGATCCGCGACTTCGGGCTAACGGGGGGAAATATCGAACTTCCATGAGCACTGAACTGGACGTATTCGTCAAGGAGTCCCTTGCCCAAGGGCTGGAGCGTAGCGCGATCCGCGAAGTTCTTCTGCGGGCCGGTTGGCGTGAAGATGAACTGACCACCGCGTTGTCGGCCTATGCGGAGATCGACTTCCCAGTGCCGGTGCCCAGGCCCAAACCTTACCTGCAGGCCCGGGAAGCATTTTTATACCTGGTCTCCTTTATAGCGCTTTACGTCACCGCCTTCAGTTTAATTACCCTCATCTTCGGCTTTATCGACAAGACCTTCCCAGACCCTCTTTCCCACGGAGGGGGGTTGGGCGGAATCAGAATGGCCCTGGCATCCATAATCGTCACCTTCCCGGTATACCTTTTCTTGATGTGGCGGCTCACCAAGGACGCCGCGGTCTATCCGGAACGCCGGCAGTCCAGGCTTCGCAAGTGGCTCACGTACTTCACGCTGGTCGTCGCATCGAGCATCATCGCCGGAGACTTAATAACTTTATTGGCGAAGCTCTTGGGAGGGGACCTGTCGGCTCCGTTCATTCTGAAAGTTTTGACTATACTGTTGGTTGTAGGCTCCATTTTCGGCTATTACTTGTGGGACCTGCGGCAATCGGAGAAGGTTGACCAGCAATGAAATCGCCAGCCCCGCTCAAGGTTTTCATGGCGCTGGCTATCCTGGTGGTGGTTTCGTCGGTCAGCTACGGCATTTATCTGGTTGGAACGCCCGCGGAACAGCGTACGCTGAAGTTTGACCAAAGAAGGGTGGGCGACCTGACCGACATCTCCTTTGCCGTGGCCTCATACTGGGAGGATACCGACCGGTTACCCGAAACACTTGCCGACCTGCAAGGACGCCAGACCTTTATCCGCTCCGCGGAAGATCCGGAAACAGGCGAGCCCTACGAGTACCGGGTGTTGAGTGAGAAAGGTTACGAATTATGCGCCGTTTTCACCACCGATTCTGCCGAACAAGACCGGGAGTTTCCACCTCCCTTCTCAGCTAGAGTGTGGGAGCACAGCGCTGGCAGAGTGTGCTTTGGGCTGGAAGCGGCATCTATAGACGAAATGAGGCGGCGTGGGGGGCCGGTGCGGGCACCATAGCGGCGCTGAGCAGGGGGACAACATGGCCAACGTAGTGCTCGTTATAGACATGGTTAAGGGATTCCTGGAGCCCGGCCACAACCTGTACTGCGGCGATGAAGCCAGAGAAATCATCCCAAACGTGCTGGGTTTGTTGCAGCGGGAACAAGCCGCCGGTTCTGAAATCCTGTTTATATCAGACCATCACGACCCCGACGACCTGGAGTTCCAGATTTTTCCGGTGCACTGTGTCAAGGGGACCGAGGAGCCGAACGTCATCCCTGAGTTGGAGTCCTTCGTCACCACAGCCAACGTGGTGCCCAAGAACCGTTACAGCGGTTTTTTCAACACGGACCTGGCCCAAAGACTGGATAGATCCAAACCCGAAAAAATCATTATTTGCGGGGTTTGCACCGACATCTGCGTACTTCACACGACCGCCGACGCCCGGAACCGGGATTACCAGGTAGAGGTACCCACGAACTGCGTGGCAACATTCGATCCCGGCGCCCACACGTGGGCTTTGGGACATCTTCAGAAAATTTTGGGGGCGAAGGTAGTGTAACTGGGAAATCAGATGCAGTTATTCTTCATCTATGGACCAGCGGCCTCAGGGAAGCTCACAGTTGCCCTCGAACTTGGGGAGAAGATAGGCTTTCCGATCTTTCATAATCACCTTGTCGTAGACATGCTGTTGGCCCTGTTCGAGTTCGGAGTCCCGGCGTTCGTAGAATTGCGGGAAATGATCTGGCTACAGGTAATGGGTCAGGCCGCACAAGAACGGCTCCCTGGTCTCATTTTCACTTTTACGCCCGAGCGAACCGTACGTCCCGATTTCATTGGAAGGTTGGCCTCCACTGTTGAGAAAGCGGAAGGCGAGGTGCTGGTTGTCCAACTTACTTGTCCGGAAGAGGAATTAGAGAGGCGGATTGAGAACGAGTCACGGGCTGAATTTGGCAAACTGCGTTCGCTGGAACTCTACCGGCAGTTGCGGGACGAAGGGGCCTTTGCGTTTCCGCCGGTGCCCAACACCCGCCTGACCATCGATACTTCCAAATCGGATGCGAACGCATCAGCGAGCAAGATTGTGGAGTACTTTGGCTTACCAACCCGTTCTTGAACCGAGTCCAAGCCGCCCTTTTAAAAAGAGAATTTCTCCGGCCTCACGCGATCGCCCCGGCGATCACCGCCTCAATCATATCCTCGTCGGTCATCCCCAATAGCTCTTTCAACACGAACTCATTGTGCTGTCCCAATAGAGGAGCAGGGGAGCGCGGGCCGCTGTCGTAACCTTGGATGCGGAACTGGTGGCCGGTATACGGGATGTTGCCCATCTCCGGGTGGTCCAGGTAGTGGTATAGGTTGCGGTGGGCCAGTTGAGGGTCTTGGAGCAAGTCGCTGCTCCGCTGCACCACGCCGGAGGGTACACCGTGGGCCTGCAGCAACTGCATCACTTCCTGGGCCGTTTTGTCACTGGTCCACTGCTTAAGGTGCTCGTCGATCTTGCCGTGATGAGCCAACCGGCCCGCGACGGCTTGAAAGCGGTCATCGCCGGCCCACGCCGGGTCGCCCATGGCCCGGCGCAATCCATCCCACTGCTGCTCCGTATCCACTGCAATGGCGCACCATTGATCATCCCCGGCGCAGGGGTAGGCCCCGTGAGGAGCGGCGGTGTCCGACCGGTTGCCGTTTCGGGAGACAAGTCTGCCCGAGGCGTTGTAGTCGATGATCTGAGGGGCTAGAAACTGCAACCCCATCTCCATCTGGGCGGCATCTATATGCTGGCCCCTTCCCGTTCTGCGCCGATGGTCCAAAGCGGCCATGACCAACGCCGCGATGAAACGGGGAGATACAGTGTCGGTGTAGGCCGTCCATGGACCGTCTGGCGGCAGGTCCGGCCAGCCAGTGATCTCGTAGTATCCGGCGATAGCGCCCGCATGGAAACCGTAACCGGCGAAGGACCTGGCGGACCCGGTCTGCCCCATGAGGCAGGTGCTAACCATGAGGATATCGGGGTTCAGCTCACGGGCTCTCTCGTAGCCGATACCCAATGCACTCATCGTGCCGGCTGTAAAACTCTCGATGTACACGTCGGCCCATTCAATGAGGCGGCAAGCAACGTCTAGGCCGGCCTGGTTCTTCAGGTCCAAGGTGAGCCCATACTTGGAAGCGTTGAAATCCCCATAGAAATGGGAGCGGTTGGGGCCCGGCACGCCATCTTTGAATGGACCGGCAATGCGCAAGATGTCAGGACGCCCTTCGGTTTCTACTCTCACCACCGTCGCCCCGTGGTCCGCCAAGTATTTGGCTGTGATTGGGCCCACCCCCACCCAGGAAAAGTCGGCGACTTTGAGGCCGTCAAAGGGAAGCTGTTCAGTCATAAACTCCTCCTAAGCTCTTTCGGAGCCGGTTGCTTCGGCGATTTCCCCAGACGACAAACCCAATATCCCGCCCAGGATTTCACCGTTGTGCTGGCCCAGGCTAGGCGCCCAACACCGCACGCCCATGGGTGTCTCCGTCAACCGGGCGAACAGTCCGGGCGCAGGCATTTCGCGCCCATCAGGCAACGGCGCTTGCAGCCAAAATCCCCTCTCCTCAAGCTGGCGGAAGCGGGTCAGGTCCTCCGTCGTGCTCACGGGGGCGATGGTAATATCCTCTCGCAATCCTCGTTCCAGTAATTCCCGTTTGGTGTAGTTCCGAACGTAACGCCGGGTGGCTTCCACCGTCTCCTCCAAGGGGTACGTAACCGGCATATCTTGCAAGAAGCGCCTCTCGTAGGTCGGCCAGTCTTCACCTTCGATCCACTCTTCGGGAACTATGCCGTCTTCGACTAGCCAGTGCACGAACTTCACCATGGTCGAGCCAACGTTGATCATGACCACGTAGCCGTCAGCGCATTCGAAGACCACCGGGACCTTCGTTGCGCCAAGCTGAAGATCGGAACCCCCCCGGTTAATGTCAAAACCTTGGATGGCGTGGGCGGCCATGCCGTGTAGCATGGTCCACACCATGGCGGTTTGGGCGGATACGTCGACGAATTGGGCCTCACCGGTTCGCACCATTAAGGCGTGAGCGGTCATCGCGCCAACAGCCGCCTCAGCTGATGTCTGGAGCCAGACTTGGGGCACGGTTATACGCACCGGAGGCCGGTTCGGGTGTCCTTGAAGACTCATCGGTCCGCCCATGGCCGCCAGGGTAAGATCGTTAGCCGCGAACCCGGAGTAGGGTCCGTCTTGTCCGTAGGCGGTGATCGCGACGTAGACCAGGCGGGGATTGCGCTTCCGTAACTCGTCGAAACCCAAGCCAAGGGAGGCCATTTCCCCCGGCTCGGCCGATTCGATGAAGAAGTCAGCTTTTCCCACCAGGGTCAGCAGCGTCCGGCGGCCGGGTTCGGCGTGAAGGTCCAACGTGATCCCACGTTTGTTGCGGTTATAAGAGAAAAAATTCAGGCTTTGCTCCGGCTTGGGAGCGTCTTCCAGAAAGGGAGCGAGCCGGCGGCTGGGAGAGCCGTCAGGCGGTTCAACTTTAATCACGTCGGCGCCCATGTCGCCAAGCATCATGGCGGTCAACTCGCCCCGGTGGTCCGTCAAGTCCAGCACGGTATAAGGACTTAGCATTTTGGCCCTCCTGAAGGATGGCGGGATTATAGCACGGCATTTACGCCTTGCGGTTTCTCAAAATACCGGCGTATGATGGTGTTTGTACAAGCGATGTTTTCCAAGTCCTGGCGCGGCCCAAATCCGGCGGAACGAGGTTAATATGCTCTTCCGTAACTACCTGTACTCCCAGTGGGACGGCACTCAGCGCATCTTCGAATTAGACGCTGAAGAACTGATGGACCGGCTTTCCGATGAAATCATGAACCAAGGCGATGTCATGAGCGCCCTGCGGGAGATGCTACGTCAGGGTTTCCAAGACCGGGACGGTCAGCAGATACCCGGCCTCAGGGACATCATGGAGCAACTGAAGAACCGCCGCCGCCAGCAGATGCAACAGTACAACATGGACTCGGTAGTGGACGACCTCAAGGAACGCCTGGAAGACATTCTCCGCACGGAAAGAGAAGGCATCCAACACCGTTTGGATCAGGCTCGGGAACAGGTAGATGCCACCCCCGAAGACGAGCGGTCCGAACAAGAAAGCCTATACAAGCTGTTGGACCAACGGGCGCGGCGCAACCAGGAGAAACTTGACCAATTACCGGAAGGGATCGGCGGGCAGATCAAAGAACTCATGGAATACGACTTCATGGACCCGGAAGCCCAGCAGAAATTCCAGGAGCTTCTGGACATGCTCAAAAGCCAGATGGCTCAAAACGTGTCTCAACAGATGCGTGACCAGATCCAGGGTATGACCCCGGACCAGATGGCGGCGATGCAGGAGATGCTGCGCCAACTCAATCAGATGATGAAGGACAAGCTGGAGGGTCTGGAACCCGACTTCCAGGGCTTTATGGACCAATTCGGCTCCGCCTTCGGCCCCAACCCGCCCCAGTCCTTTGACGAACTCATGGAGATGCTGCAACAGCAGCTTGGGCAGATGCAGTCCATGATGGACAGCATGTCCCCGGAGATGCGCCAGGAGATGGAAGACGCGCTGATGTCGGCCCTGGACCCTGAGACCCGGCAACAGATGTCCCAGTTCGCGTCGCTCATGGAGCAACTGATGCCGATGGACGAATTGCGGCGCCAATACCCCTTCCTGGGCGACGACAGTCTAACCATGGAACAGGCCATGGAGATGATGGCGAATCTCCAGGACTTAGACCAACTAGAACAACAGCTACAAGAGGCCATGCGTACCGGGCAGCTGGACAACTTGGACCCGGATAAGCTGGCCGAGTTGCTGGGAGAAGAGGCCCGCAAGGCATGGGAGGAACTGGACCGCCTGCGCAAGATGTTGCAAGAAGCGGGTTACGTCACCGCTGACGACAAGATGGACCTAACGGCTCGCGGCATCCGCCGTATCGGCCAGAAGGCCCTTAAGGAAGTTTTCGCCAACTTGAAGAAGGACCGGTTGGGCGATCACCGAATGGATGTTCGAGGCGCCAACGGCGACCGTTTGGGCGAGACAAAGATCTACGAGTTTGGTGACCCCTTCGATGTGGACCTGCAGACCACGGTGAAGAACGCGGTCATCCGGGGCGGTCCAGGATTGCCGGTCCAGTTGACTCCCCAGGACTTTGAGATTTACCGCAGCGAGCACATGACTCGGTCGTCCACCGCGGTCCTGCTGGACCAAAGCCGGTCCATGGGCCTATTCAATAACTTCCAAGCGGCCAAAAAGGTAACCCTGGCCCTGATGTCTCTCATTCGAAGCCAATACCCGCGTGACTCCCTATTTATTATCGGCTTTTCCGACTACGCCCGGGAGATCAAAGAGGAAGACCTGGCCAAATCCAGTTGGAATGCTTGGGTTTCCGGGACGAATCTGCACCATGCCTTGATGCTGGCCCGCAAGCTGCTGAACAAGGAAAAGGGAAGCACCCGCCAGATCTTGCTGATCACCGATGGCGAGCCCACGGCCCACCTGGAAGGGGACCGGGCTTATTTCAGCTATCCACCCAGCTACCGCACAGAGCAGGAAACCCTAAAGGAAGTCAAGCGTTGCACTCAGGAAGACATCCTGATCAACACCTTCATGCTGGAGAACTCTTACCAGCTGGTAAACTTTATCGACCGTTTGACCAGGATCAACCGGGGCCGGGCTTTCTACTCCAGCTCCGCCAATCTGGGCGAATACGTTCTGGTAGACTATGTACAGAACCGCCGGAAAAAAGTGACGGCATAGGGGGATTCCCGCGCGCCTGAGAGTGTGTTAACATAATCTGAATCAAATCAATTGAACCGGGTCGTGAGGCTGTCCTTGATTGGGATGGCCGGGCTTTTAAGACAGTCCCGTGAGGCTGGCAAAGTTAACGCCCTTTCCACTCCAACTCGCCATCAAGGGCGGGCTGGATGCGCATAAACCCCTTGCCAGCTGATGGGCAAGGGGATTTTTGTTGCGTGGGTCGATTGAGCCTACGTTACATAACGGCAGAGCTAGGCTCAAGAGACCAATCGTAGGCTCGGATTTTCGTCGAATTTGGCAATGGCGTCACGTAGGAGCTTATGGCCGATCGGCAGATAATGAATGACCAGGACATCAGGCGGGCTTTAGCCCGGGTGGCCCACGAAATTCTGGAAAGAAACCGTGGCGTTGAAGACCTGGTCATCGTGGGGATTCATACCCGCGGCGTCCACCTGGCCCGGCGGTTGGCGAGCAATCTCTCGGAATTTGAAGGAAGTGAGGTGCCGGTGGCGGATCTGGACATCAATCTATACCGCGACGACGTGAAATCCAGGATGAGCCCCCGGATTCGCCCCACCAGGATGCCCGTTGACATTCAGGGCAAAAAGGTAGTGCTGGTAGACGACGTGCTTTTCACCGGACGCACCGTCCGCGCCGCGATGGACGCACTCAACGACTTCGGCCGCCCCCAGCAGGTGCAGCTTGCTATCCTGTTGGACCGGGGCCACCGGGAGTTGCCCATACGCGCCGATTACGTAGGGCAGAACGTTCCCACGGCGCCGGATGAAGTAGTCCGGGTCAGACTGGTCGAGACCGATGGGATCGACGAGGTAGCTATCGTTCGGGTGGAGGAATAGGCAGTCATGAGCCTCTTGAACGCCATCGAAACCGAGGCCCAACCTCAGATCGAGGCAGCCGGCGTGCGCAAGCGCCGGCGTCACGTGCTGGACTTGGACGATTTCTCCCAACAGGAGATCCTCGAAGTCCTGGAGTCGGCTGAGGGCATGTCGGAGGTCCTACATCGGGACATAAAAAAGGTTCCGGCCCTGCGTGGACGGGTCGTCGTTACCCTGTTCTATGAAGCCAGCACCCGCACCCGTATCTCCTTCGAAGAGGCAGGAAAGATTCTCAGCGCCGATGTTATCAACATGTCCGCCTCCGGCAGCAGTACTGAGAAAGGCGAGTCTTTGCTCAATACCGGACTGACCATTCAGGCGATGGGAGTCGACATAATCGTCATCCGGCACCCCCACTCGGGAGCGCCATACCTGCTGGCCCAGCACCTGGACCGCGTTGGAATAATCAACGCGGGGGACGGCATTCACGCCCATCCCACCCAGGCTCTCTTGGACCTGTATACGGTTCGGGAGAAACTTGGGCGGCTGGAAGGACTTAAAGTCGTCATCGTCGGCGACGTTCTGCACAGCAGGGTGGCCCGCTCCAACATCTGGGGATTCACCAAGATGGGAGCACAGGTGGTCCTTTGCGGACCAAGCACCCTGTTGCCCTTGGACATGCTCCGGCCCCGCGGCGATGACGACGAAAATGATCCGTTGGCATCGGTTCAAGTCGAAACCAACCTGGACCGGGCACTGGAGGGCGCCGACGTGGTGATGGCGCTGAGACTGCAAGCAGAACGTCAGAACGGCGGATTCTTGCCCAGTATGAGGGAGTACATCCGCCGTTGGCAGGTTACCGAGGCCCGGTTAAGCCGAGCCAATCCAGAAGCATTGGTTATGCACCCCGGCCCGATGAACGAGGGGATAGAGATAAGCTCTACCCTGGCCCACGGCGGCAGGTCCGTGATTGAGCGGCAGGTAACCAACGGAGTGGCCATCCGCATGGCGCTCCTGTACCACCTGTCTGCCGGTGGGGAATAGGTGTTCGGATTGGCTCCTGACACGATATTGATAAAAGGCCCGCGCATCATCGACCCCGGCAGAGGGGTGGACGAGGTGGGAGACATCTTGGTCCGGGACGGCGTTATTCTGGCATCGGGCACTGTCTCTCCGGATGACATCCCGGAAGGTTGCCGTGTCGTCGAGGCCGGTGGGCTGGTGGCCAGTCCGGGCTTTATCGACATCCACTGCCACCTGAGGGAGCCGGGCTACGAGTACAAAGAAACCATCGCCGCCGGGACTAGGGCCGCGGCCCGGGGCGGCTTCACCAGCATCTGCTGTATGCCCAACACCGACCCGCCCATAGACAATTCCGCCATGGTTGAATTTATCCAGCAGCGGGCCAGGGACGAAGGAATAGTCCGGGTCTTTCCCATCGGTTGCGTCACCAAAGGCCGCAAAGGGAAAGAGTTATCCGAGATGGAAGAGTTGGCCGTGGCCGGGGTTGTGGCTTTTAGTGACGACGGCGACCCGGTGGAAGACCCCAACCTGATGCGCCTGGCCCTGACCTACAGCTCCGACCTAGGACTCCCCGTCACCAACCATTGCCAGGACCTGTCATTGTCACGAAACGGGGTGATGGCCGAGGGAAGGGTGGCTACCCGACTGGGCCTTGCAGGCATCCCATCCGCTGTCGAAGAAGCCATGATGGCCCGGGACATCGCCCTGGCCGAACTGACCGGGGGCCGTATACACCTGGCCCATCTCAGCACCGCCGGCAGCGTGCCGCTGGTAAGGCAGGCCCGGGAACGAGGCATTCCGGTTACGGCTGAGGTTTGCCCCCACCACCTGACCATCACCGACGAATGGGTATTGGGCGGGCAGGCCTCCGGGACCGGGACGGGCGCATCTTTTGCCTACGACACTATGACCAAAGTTTACCCGCCCTTGCGCGGTCAACAAGACGTAGACGCTCTGGTGCAGGGCCTGGCCGAAGGGGTGATCGACTGTATCGCCACCGACCACGCCCCTCACGAACTGATCAGCAAATTGGTCACCTACGAGGACGCTCCTTCAGGCATCAGTGTCTTGGAAACCGCCCTGGGCTCGGCCTTGCAACTGGTTCACGGGGGTCACATGAGCCTGATCGCTCTGGTGGAGCGGATGACAGTGGGTCCCGCTCGTGTTTTGGGCGCTTCCTTCGACCATTTGTCTACGCTGGCGCCCGGAACCACCGCGGACATAGTCATCTTTGATCCCGACTTGGAGTGGGTAGTGGACCCCGACGAATTCCAATCCATGGGTAAGAACACCCCGCTGCGCGGCGCAACGCTGAAGGGTCAGGTGGTAGCCACCATGGTGCAAGGCCGGTTCGTTTACCAGGATGGCGCTGTTGTTTAAGCAAGCGCATCTGGTGCTGGAAGACGGCTCGATCCACCGGGGAGAGGCCTTTGGGGCGGAGTCCGGCGGACATGGCGAGGTGGTGTTCAACACCAGCATGACCGGTTATCAAGAAGTCCTTACAGACCCGTCATACGCCGGACAGTTGGTGACGCTAACTTATCCTCTGGTGGGCAATTACGGTATCAACCGGGAGGACTTCGAGTCGCGCCGGATCCAAGTGTCCGGATTGATAGTCCGGGAGCACTGCGATGAGCCCAGCCATTCCCAAGCGGATGAGACTCTTCACGAGTTTCTGAAGTCCCAGGATATACCTGGCATCAGCGGGGTGGACACCAGAGCTATAACCCGGCGGCTTCGCGATCGCGGCGTGATGTCGGGCATCATCACCACGGAATCCCCCGAGTTGGCGCTGGAAAGCTTGGCCGAATCCACCCGTTACGACGATGTCGACTTCGTGCGCACGGTTACCACCGATCACGACTACGCATGGGACGAACCTCCGTTGGAGCCCGGCGCGCCCGAATACCGGATATTGGTTGCCGATTGCGGACTGAAATACAACATTCTGCGCCTGCTGCGCCAGCGAGGTTGTCATGTCACCGCCGTGCCGGCCACAATGGCCGCCGAAGACATGCTCGCGATGAAGCCTTCCGGTATCCTTCTTTCGCCGGGTCCGGGAGACCCCCAGTTGCTGGACTATCTGGTGACCAACGTGGAGAAGTTGATAGGCAGGGTACCCATGATGGGTATCTGCCTGGGACATCAGATTCTAGCCAGAGCCATGGGCGCCCAGACCTTTAAACTGAAGTTCGGCCACCGGGGCAGCAACCATCCGGTGAAGGATCTCGCCGACGGCCGGATTTACATAACCGCGCAGAACCATGGGTATGCCGTAAGCAAGGACTCGCTGCCGCCGGAGCTGGAGATTTCTCACATAAACTTGAACGACGATACCATCGAGGGGCTGAGACACCGGGACCTGCCGGTCTTTACCATTCAGTACCACTCGGAAGGTTCGCCGGGGCCCCACGATAACGAATACCTGTTCGATCGTTTCCTCAAGTTGGTTCAAGGGGCCGGTTAGTTGCTTTACCAAATCTTCACCAAAGGAGGATCGCCTATATAGTTTGTAACCCGGAAGATCTATTAAATACGCCAGGTCTGTCAAACCTTGCACGGCCTATAGGAATCTTTTGGAGGTAACCAAATGTCTTCATTCTCCTTGGTGTTGGTGGAAGAGGGTGTGGAGGTGGAGATCCCTGGCGACTTGACGAGCGTTGTATCGCTCTTGGATGAAGAGGTACCCTGGTTTTCACATGCCGGACACGAATATCAGCTTACTCCAGGCCGGACGGAGCTGGGAGTCCGGTGGGACTTATCTATCAAACTTATCAACTCGGTCCACCGGGACCGGGACCGGCCCACGGTGGGCCATATCGAGCTGGAGGCTCAACACCCAGGGGAGGTTGTCTTCCGAATCCCTCCGCGGGACCGGGAGAATTTCGCCGAATACTCGGAGTTTGACCCGACAGGAAATTTCTTGGGATCATTTATCTTTCAAACTTTAAACATGCTCCAAAAAAAGGAGCTAATCACACTGCCGGGTCCCCTTCCCACGTCTTAGGCATCCAGAATCAATAAAGCCGGTCCGCTGGCGCGTCGGCGGTTAGTGGCGGTTAAAGGGAGCAAAAGGGATTAGCATCTCGGGAAAACCGGGAAAGGTACTGGTCATCGGCTCCGGGCCTATCGTTATCGGCCAGGCAGCTGAGTTTGACTATGCGGGCACCCAAGCCTGCAAAGCTCTCCGTGAGGAGGGGGTCACAACGGTACTCGTTAACTCCAACCCGGCAACCATCATGACCGACGACGCGACGGCGGACCACGTCTACATAGAACCTCTGACCGTCGAGGTCCTCGACCGCATCATTGAGCGGGAGAAGCCCGACGGCATCCTGCCAACTTTAGGCGGCCAAACCGGCTTGAACCTGGCCGTGGCCTTGGCTGACGCCGGCGTGCTGGATAAGTACAACGTCCGTCTGCTGGGCACTCCTCTGGATACCATACGCCGATGCGAAGACCGTAAGTTGTTCCGGGATTTCCTGCGCGAGGTAGGCGAGCCGGAACCACGGGGCGAGATTGCGTCAACCATCGAAGAGGCTCGAATCATCGGCAGATCGGTGGGTCTGCCCTTGGTGGTTCGGCCCGCCTACACTCTGGGAGGCAGCGGCGGCGGCTTCGCCAACACTTGGGAAGAGTTCGAGGCCATCGTCGAAAGCGGTCTTTCCACCAGCCCCATCTCCCAGATCCTCCTGGAGCGGTCCCTGGCCGGTTGGAAAGAGATCGAGTACGAAGTCATGCGCGACGGCGCGGACAACTGCATCACCATCTGTAACATGGAAAACATCGACCCCATGGGCGTCCACACCGGCGACAGCATCGTCGTCGCCCCCAGCCAAACCCTGACCGATAAAGACTACCAGATGCTCAGGAGCGCCAGCCTCAAGATCATTCGCGGACTGGGTATCGAGGGTGGCTGCAACGTCCAGTTTGCTCTGCAGCCCCATAGCCGGGTTGCCCAGGCCATCGGGCTAGAACCCGACACCGACTCACCCTACTACGTGATTGAAGTCAATCCCAGGGTCAGCCGCAGCTCGGCCCTGGCCAGCAAGGCCACCGGCTACCCCATCGCCCGCGTCGCCGCCAAGATCGCCGTGGGAAAGCGGCTGGACGAGATTCCCAACGCGGTCACCGATAAGACCAAGGCGGCCTTCGAGCCGGCGTTGGACTACTGTGTGATAAAGATACCCCGCTGGCCCTTCGACAAGTTCCCCAGCGGCGACCGTAGTGTTACTACCCAGATGAAGGCCACGGGGGAGGTAATGGTCATTGACCGGTCCTTCGAGGCTGCGTTGCAAAAGGCGGCACGGTCTCTGGATCTGGGTGGTCGTACCCTATTGTGGGAAGACCCGGCATGGCGCGAAGGCGGGGAGATTTCCGTGGACCGCCTGCCTCTGGAACCCAACGACCTCCGGCTCTGGGCAATCATGGCGGCCATTCGCCGGGATGTGGACTCCACTGCGCTGCTGGAACGTACCTATATCGACCCCTGGTTCATCAGCGCGTTAACACGGATCGTCGCCATGGAGCGCCGCTTGCTGTCCGAGCCATTGTCTCCGGACCTGTTGTGGCGCGCCAAGCGGTTGGGTTTTTGCGACGAGCAATTGGGGACGCTGGCCGACATGCTGCCGGAGCAGGTGCGGAATCTCCGGCTCCAGTGGGACATCCGGCCCGTTTACAAGACGGTGGATACCTGCGCCGCCGAATTCGAGGCCGTAACGCCTTATTACTACAGCACCTACGACCAAGAGAACGAAGCCGAGCCTTTGCCGGGACCGAAAGCCATCGTGATAGGCAGCGGGCCCATCAGGATCGGGCAGGGAATCGAGTTCGACTATTGCAGCGTCCATGCCGCCCGGGCCCTTTCCCAGAGCGGTGTCCGCAGCATAATGATCAACTCCAACCCCGAAACCGTGTCAACGGACTTCGACTCTAGTGACCGCCTCTACTTCGAGCCGTTGGACGAGGAAGCCGTTCGGGACATCATCGACAACGAGACGGTGGACGACCAACCTCCGCCATCGGTGGTGCAATTCGGCGGCCAGACGGCCATCAACCTGTCGCAAGTCCTGTCCGCCGCCGGTCTTCCCATATTGGGCTCCAGCGCGGAAGCTATCGACACCGCTTCGGACCGGTACAAGTTCGAGGAGTTCCTGTCCCGGCTGGGAATACCCCAGCCACCGGGCGCGGCGGTGACCTCGGTAAGCGACGCCCTCCAAGTCGCCCAAAACATCGGATATCCGGCGGTGGTACGCCCCAGCTATGTGCTGGGCGGCCGGGCCATGGAGATCGTGCAGAACGCCTCGGAACTGATCCGTTACATGACCGCCGCGGTTCAACTGGCCCCCGACCAACCCGTGCTTATCGACCGGTACATGGAAGGCAAGGAGTGCGAGGTGGACGCCATCTGCGACGGGGAGCAGGTCTTGATTCCCGGAGTTATGGAGCACATAGAACGCGCCGGTGTACACAGCGGCGACTCGATGGCCATGTACCCCGCTCTGAACCTGACCAAAGAAGAAGTATCCACGATCGTGGACTACACAACTCGCATCGGCCTGTCGTTGGGGATCCGCGGCCTGATGAACATACAATTCGTTATTCTCGGTGGACCGCCTTATCGAAGCCCTCACTTGCCGGTGGAAGCCGCCGCCCCTACTTCGGTGTACGTGCTGGAGGTAAATCCCAGGGGCAGCCGGACTATTCCGTTCATCTCCAAGGTTACCGGCGTGCCCGTGGCCACCATCGGCACCCGAGTGATGCTTGGCGAAACCCTGGCCTCCCAAGGGTACAAAGGCGGTCTGTGGCCCAGGCAAAACCTTGTTGGGATAAAAGCTCCGGTGTTCTCCATGGGCAAGCTGGTGGGCGTGGACTGGCACCTAAGCCCGGAAATGAAATCGACCGGAGAAGTGATGGGCGTGGACCGGGACTTCGCCGGCGCGTTAACAAAGGCCCTGTTGGCGGCCAACTTGAACTTGACGAAGAAGATGGGTGTGCTTCTTAGCATCGCCGACCAGAATAAGGCCGAAGCTCTGGACCTGGTTAGGGATCTGGGGCAGGCCGGCTGCCCCCTCTATGCCACCGAGGGCACCGCCGCCATGATCTCCGCATTAGGCATCCCGGTTACCGTGGCTAACAAAAGACTGGGCGAAGGCCATCCCAACGTCGTGGACCTTATCACCGACGGTACCGTGGGAGCGGTGATAAACACCTTGTCAGGGGACACGTCGGTCATGCAGGACGGCTTCTTCATCCGCAGAGCCGCCGTAGAGCGCCAGATCCCTTGCTTCACCTCGCTGGACACGGCTAGGGCAGCAGTGGAAAGCCTATTGATGGAGCGTACCACCTACAGCGTCTTACCCACCAAGGAGTACTTGGACGCTAAATAGCTACCACTCCATCTCCGTTCCCAATCCCATCTCCGTGGCCTTATCGTAGGCCAGCTTGGCCGCGGCTACGTCGGCCACACCGGTGCCCATCATCTTGGCATAGACTATTTGGTTATGATTGTCCCGTCCCGTTACGGTACCGGCGACGGCATGGCGCAACTCCAATAGCTGACTCCACTGAAGCAATCCCCGGTCCACGGCGCTGGCCATGTCACCGGCCTCGTCACGGACCTGCTCGGCTGAGTCCACGAATATCTTGTCCGCCCGTACCAGCGTTGCGTCGTCCACCTCCCGGATCCGCCAAGTTGTGGGTCCGGCCCCGATCAGGGTAGTCCCCGTTGCCAGCCATTCCCCGTTCACCACCGGCTCCGTAGCCGCGGCGATGCAGATAACAATGTCGCTGCCTTCCACCACCTCCTGAGCCGCGGATGCCGAGGAAACCGGCACACCCAAGGAATCGGTCATCGACTTGGCAAAGGCGTCCCGCTTCTCGGCGGTTCGGCTGAAGGCCTTGACGCTCTTTATGTTCCTAACTTTACTAACCGCCTCTAACTGAGTGGGAGCTTGATACCCGGTGCCGATGATCCCCACGGTGGCGGCATCGGAATTGGACAAGTATTTCACCGCGACGGCTGTAGTGGCCCCGGTGCGCAGTTGGCCCAGGCGGTTGGCCTGCGTGTAGCACATGAGGCGGCCTGTCTCGGCGTCGTAAAGGCTCACTTGGAAAGAGTAGGTGCCCCGAACCACGGTGTAGGTTTTAACACCCAAAACGCCGTCGTAGAAGAGTCCCCCGCCCATGACCGCCAACATCCCCCCGCCGGCGATTATCTTGCGCCGGGGCAGAATCATGGCCTCACCACGCCCAAAATGCCCCTGCATAGACTCGATTGCCGGCAACATGTCATCCATGGTGACAGCGCGTGAAACTTCTTCATCCCGTAAAAATAAGGCCATATCAAATTCCTTTCAAGGTTCACCGCGCGGGTTTATCGGCGCCGGCGATTCAATTGGCCGCTAGTTTACCCTGCATTCCGAGAACTGACAACGTGACTGAACCAGTGGAGAACGCTACCGAAATCATTTTTACCGAGGGAAACCTATTGACATAACTATAGGGAATATTATATATCTATTATTCGCGAGTGGATGACGTATACAGCGTCAAAGGCCGCTGGGGTGTTAGTTGGTCTGGGGACCTGGCCATGTCGATATCCGGCTTCCGCCGAATCAGAGAGGGAAGTATCTAAGAATCCTACTGGGAGCGATTACTTGCCGGCCCAAAACTCCCGGTTCTTGCGTATGTACTCCCGCCACTTGGAAGGGACGGTGAATTCGTCAAAGATAGCGTTCACCGGACAGACCGATTCACAGTAGGAGCAGTCGATACAAGTTACCGGATCAATATAGTACATCTCGGTGGAGTCGGTAGTTGCGATGCAATCTACCGGACACACTTCAAGACAGCTAGCGTCTTTGACTCCGATACATGGCTCGGTGATTATATAGGGCATAATTCTGACACCAGAGGTTGGGTGATCCGGTTGACCTATCCGGCCAACGATAGAGAAAAGGTTACCGTAAGGTTTATTCTCGATTCGGCTACACTATTTTGTCAAGCGATAACATATGATATATTATATTAAATTCCCAGTATGCTTGCTTGGGGGAGCACGCCTATGGAACTGCGGGAATTAGTTAGCTTTTACCACGTCGCCCGCTTACGAAGTGTCTCAAGGGCCGCCAGGGCCTTGGAGTTGGGTCAGCCTACCGTTACTACCCACCTAAGGAAACTGGAGGCCGAATTCGGTATTACCCTCTTCGACCGGATCAAGAGGCCGATCCAGCTAACCTCCGAGGGCATCACGTTACTGGATCTGGTTACGCCGGTAGTTACCGCGGTTGACATTCTGAAAACCCAGATGGACTACTCGGAGCGGCTGGGCTCTTTCATGGTAGGCGCATACCAGGACCTGGTGATGCACCACCTGCCAAGGGGCATTCAGTTCTTCCGTTCCCAGTACCCGGATGTCCACATCAGACTCATGGCCAGGGCCTACGCGCCATTGATTCAACTGGTGAAGTCCGGCGAACTTGACCTGGCTTTCTGCTCTCCGCCGCCATCCGACGAGCCGTCCCTGGAATTTCAGGAACTGTTCGAATACAACGTGGTTCTGATGACGCCGCCGGGACATACCCTATTGGAGCGTCATCCCATCCAGTTGCAGGACATAGCCGAGTGGCCGTTGATCCTAACCGGACCGGAAAGCTTGACCAGACAAAAAGTAGAGCAGTCCTTGAAAAGTCAGGGTATTACCTACGACGTCGTCCTGGCGATGGACGATACTGAATCCATCAAACGGTACGTCGAGATCGGCATGGGGCTGGCCATCTGCAGCGACTTCACTCTTCACGAAGAAGACCACTACAAACTAGGAGTGGTCCGCCTGGACCATATCTTCCAGTCTTCTGTCATAGGGGTATGCACGTTAAAAGGGAAATTCCTGGGCCGCGCGGTGAGGAATTTCATCGACACTATGTCGGACCAGATGCGCGGTTTCCACGCCGAGTTGTTGGACTGGGGCTATGAAACTCAGGAGTCCGCGCCCTCTGGGGAAGCGGATTAATCACCAACCGGCCAAAGGCGCCCACTAACTCCCGCTGGTTACGGCATCTCCGAAATCCAGAGGCTCCCGGGTCCGTGGAATGACTTCCTTGACCCGCCGCTCCATCAATGACCTGGCCAACATTAGGCGGCGGTGGCATTGCTGGCAGGTTATCCCGATGTCCGCCCCCAGCCGGGTCACCAGCCACAGGTGATTGCCACAGGGATGGGCCTTCTTCATCCGCACCACGTCTCCCACCTTCAGGTCTAATGCCATCCCTTTCCCTCGGCCTCCAAGATCCGGTTGATAGAGTCCCGCAGGCTTGCTGCCTCCCGGGCAGCGACTTGAGCGAAATCAGGACCGCTGGAAGCGTAGATAATCCCCCGCGACGAGTTTATCAATGCCCTCCGCCCTCGTTCATCCGTACCCAAACGGACGGCCTCCTCCAGGTCGCCGCCCTGGGCGCCAACCCCCGGTATCAGCAGGGGCATGTCCGGGCAGATGCGGCGGACTTCCGCTAACTGTTCCGGGTTGGTGGCTCCCATCACCAGACCCACGTTGCTCTTATCGTTCCAAGACGCGGCAGACCGAGCCAGATGGCTATACAGCGGCCTCACGCCCTCCGGTCCGTCCACGGTTAGGTCTTGTAGATCGGCCGAGCCGGGATTGGAGCCTCGGCACCAGATGAACACTCCCCGGCCGGGATCTTCTAAAAAGGGAGCTACGGTGTCGTGTCCGCCCCAGGCATTGACGGTTACCACGTCAAAGTCCCAAACCTGAAACATGGCCCGGGCATAGGCCGCGCCGCTGGGTCCGATATCGCCCCTTTTGGCGTCGCCGATGATGACGGCCAGGGGCGCGTTCCGGCGGATGTACTCCACGGTTCCTTCCAGGGCCTTCAATCCGGGTATCCCCAGCGCCTCGTAGAAGGCCAAGTTGGGCTTGTAGGCGCATACCAGGCCGGCGGTGGCATCGACGATAGCTCGATTGAAGTCCAAGGGGTCGGCGACCGGCATTCGCTCCGGGTCAACGTCCAAGCCGACGCATAATAAAGACCGGTTGGCCTCGCACGATTGGTCCAGACGGTCGAGAAAGTTTGTCATAACCCGGATTCAGCACCTCTAGCGGCAGATCAGGCCGGCATGCGGCCCGCTCCCGATATTATAGACCTGCCGTTCCGGCCGGGCACCTACTCATCACGGGCAATCGTCATCGCCTTTCGCCAGACAGAACTGGTCGAATCGCACCTGCTCGTCGCGCAGATACTCTTTATTGTTTAGGCTCCGATAGATACCCCACTTGGGACGCACAAACTCAGCGCCGACCCGCCACACGTCTATATCTGGATCGTCGTAGATCAGCAGCAAGTCCCCGGTGCTCAGATTCCTGATCTCAAGGAAGTAACTTCCCTGATAGCCAAAGGTCACTCTCTCATAGGCTTCCACCCACACGCCCGTCAATGGCTTCAAGGGGACCTTGATGAGAACTGTACGATCGTCAGCGGAATCTCGTAGAGAGAGTTCCATCGTGTCGGGAGTTCCGGCCCGCGGGGTCAGCGTGATAAGTGGCGACGAGTCATCTCCTCCAACGGCTTTGAGCTGGTGGATATGAGTGAAATTGGGCGAGGGCTGAAACCCGTCACCCAGTTTGAATCTCCAGCGATAGGTAGTGGTGTCGCCGAGAAAGCCTTTCAGATAAGGCGGCGATTTATCGTAGGTCTTGATCTCGTTTCTTTGACGGTCGAAGGTCTTGCACCGGTCGTTGTCAGGTTCGACGTGGATATGAAAGACGAAACTGTGCTTCCCCAGTCCGTCATCCCATTCCTGGGTGATGTGTGGGCCGAAGTCAGGGTGAGCGCAATCAGGGATTTCGATGGGGTTTCCTCCCAGAACGCCGGAGATCAGTGCATAGGTCTCCGTCACGCCATCCGCAACTAGATGTACTGCCTGGCCGGTGCCCCTGATGGGCGTGGGAAGTGGCGCTGATGTAGCCGTTGGGCCTGGGAAGGCCGTTGGTTGCGCGGTGGGCGTTGGGCTTGGAATAGGAGTTAACGTAGGTGTAGGCATGGACGTAGGCGTGGGGGTGGGCTCGGGCGTGGGGACAGCGGTAGGTTTGAGCGTAGGCACGGGGGTGGGTGCCGGAGTAGATGTGGGTATTAAGGTAAAAACGGGTATCGCCGTGGGGGTTGGAACAGGAGTCGGGATTGCGGCAGGACCGGCGGCCGGTGTCGGCGTTGGAGCAGCGGTGGGAACGGGCACAAGACTGGGTACTGATCGTAGAGTTTCGACAGGAGTGGGAAGCGATGTAGGCGCTGCCGTGCTTGCCGGCGATTCTATTCTGGTGACAATCGGCGAGGGTCTCACAACCTCCTGTCCAACGCACGCGATCAGGAAAAGCCAGGCCGCCGCGAAAGCCCAACAGGCTAGACGATCTAAACGCACTCTACAGCCTCGAGAATGATCATCGGAGGTATTCTGGCACGCCTGGTTCCTTATCCATGATACGGAACCCGAAGGATTTCTCTGTGAGAATTCAGGCCTGTTGCTGGCCTAATCGGAGATTGGTAACATTGTATCCAATCTATAATCCGTCCGCCCAGGGTGCCCGTACACAACAAGGGCAGGGGCATTCGAGGCCATTTATGCAGCTTGGTCCCGGCCTGGTGGAGGGCCGCTTCCTAACCCGGCTAAACCGGTTCGCGGCTCTGGTGGAGATTGACGGTGAGCAGGTTATGGTGCATGTTGCCAACTCCGGGCGGATGCACGAGCTCTTTGTGCCGGGATACCGGGTGCTCTTAAAACCCCAACCCGGTGAGCACCGCAAAACTAAGTTCGATCTAGCTTTGGTGGACCTGGGTTTCTCCATGTGTTCCGCCGATTCCCGGCTACCCAATGCCCTGATGGCGGAGGCCCTTGAGTTGGGGCGCCTGCCCCAGTTTGTTGATTATCCTAACGTTCGGCGTGAAGTCACATTCGGTGAGAGCCGTCTCGACTTGATGCTGGACGGTCCGGCCGGTAAATGGTACGTGGAAACCAAGTCGGTAACCTTGGTGGTCAATGGTGTGGGACTGTTCCCGGATTCGCCCACCATTCGAGGAGCCAAGCACATGAGAAGCCTGGAGCAGGCCGTGGCGGTGGGTCACCGGGCGGCGGCGGTTTTCGTGATACAGCGGGAGGACGCTCGGGCTTTCGCTCCCCACGAAACGGCCGACCCGGAGTTCTGCCAGGCGTTCCGCCACGCCTTGTCTGTTGGAGTGGAGGCATTTGCCTACAACTGCCGGGTGAGCGAAGATTCCATCGAGTTAGCCAACCTGTTGCCCTTTGAGATGTGATTCCTTTGGCCGCACGAAGACGGACCAAGAAACTCAAGTCACCGGTGCAAACGCCATCGGATCCAGCAGACTTACCCGCCATATTGTTGGAGGTCCATCAACGGCTGTACCAGAGCTACGGTCCCCAGGGATGGTGGCCCGGCGACGGTCCGGCCGACGTGATAATCGGGGCCATCTTGACCCAGGCCGCGACTTGGTCCAACGTAGAGATGGCCATCGCCAATCTCAAACAGGCCGGTTGCTGGTCTCTAGAAGCAATAGATAACCAACCGGAAGAAGTGCTGGCCGAGATCATACGCCCGTCCGGCTACTTCAACGCCAAAGCTCGAAAACTCAAAGCCTTTGCCCGCCACCTTCAAGTCAACCACGCCGGCGATCTGGACAAGATGTTGTCCCAGGAGACCGGCCCTCTGCGCGACGAGTTGCTGTCCATCCACGGCATCGGACCGGAAACCGCCGACGACATCGTCCTCTACGCCGCCGGGAAACCCTCTTTCGTAATCGACAGCTACACACGCAGGATAGTGCAGCGTCTGGGCATCGGCGGTGAGGAACCTTCCAAGAGCTACGATAGCTGCCAGGCACTGTTTCACGACAATCTGCCCGCCGATGCACCGCTATTCAACGAATACCACGCTTTGCTGGACCGCCACGCCAAAGAGGCCTGCGCCAAAACGCCCCGCTGCCACGGCTGCTGCCTGCTGGACCTTTGCGACACCGGAAAACAGGCCCTGGCGTCCGATTGACCAGCACGTTGGCGCTCCCCTTGGCCGTGCCAATCATGGCCATGCTTTGGAGGCGGCTTACCGATGACGTTCCGCCGTCATGTGATTGATTTCCCGCTGGACATCCCGTGACCTCCAACGTAACATTCCACCATAGTCAACCGGAGAGCCTCAAACCATCGGACTCCCGGAAGCTGCAAGCATGGTAGACTCTCGATCCACACAACCCCTCGGTAGCGTTTTCGTTGGCCGCCAACGGGAGATGGCGGAGCTTACCGCTGCCCTTGATGATGCCCTTTCTGGCCAAGGGCGTCTTTTCATGCTGGTTGGAGAGCCCGGCATCGGCAAGACCCGCACCACCCAAGAGTTGACGTCCTACGCCGAGCAGCAAGGCGTCCAGGTCTTTTGGGGCCGGTGCTACGAAGATGAGGGGACGCCGCCCTACTGACCCTGGGTGCAGGCCATACGGTCGTACGTCCAGCAGGCCAGTGCGGAACAACTTATCGCGGAAATCGGCCGGGGTGCCGCGGTGATCGCCGATGTCGTTCCCGAGATACATGACAAGATCACGGAACTAAAGGCTTCACCGGCACTGGAGCCTGAGGCGGCCCGCTTCCGCCTCTTCGATTCCATCACAACCTTCTTGAAAAACGTGGCCCAAAGTCAGCCCCTTATGCTGGTGCTGGACGACCTCCACTGGGCAGACCGATCATCTTTACTATTACTGGAGTTCCTGACCCGAGAGTTGGGTGGCACCCGGATTTTGCTGGTGGGATGTTATCGTGACACCGAGCTTTCCCGGCAGGATCCCCTGTCAGAGGCATTGGCCCAGTTATCTAGAGAACCGGTCTTTAGCCGCCAAGTGCTCCGCGGCTTGGGCCAAGATGAGCTTGGACAGCTCATCGAAGCCACTACCGGCGTCCAGCTTTCGCAGGAATTGACCGGCACCCTTTATGCCCACACTGAAGGCAATCCCTTTTTCATGACCGAAGTCATCAGGCTGCTTTCGGAAAGTGGGAAATTGACCGCCGAACACATCGGCACACCCGAAGGAGTGAGAGTCCCCGCGAGTGTCCGAGAAGTAATTGGCCAGCGTCTCAACCGGCTGTCTGATCTATGTAATCAGGTGTTGACAACGGCTTCGATCATCGGAAGGGAGTTTGAGTTTAAGCTGCTCAGTAACTTGATCGAGGACATCACCGAAGACCGAGTCTTGGAGGCCGTGGAGGAGGCCCTCGACTCCCGGATAATAGAAGAGCCGTCGGGTACGATCGACCGCTACCAGTTCAGCCACGCCTTGATTCAAGAAACTCTAGCGCAGGAGTTATCCACCACCCGCCGGGTGCGGCTGCACGCACGCATCGCCGATGCATTGGAAGGGCTTTACGGCGATGAAGCGGAGGCCCACGCTGCTGAGCTGGCGCACCATTACAACGAGGCCCAGACACCAACCGGTTACACCAAACTGGTGCGCTACTCCCTCCTGGCGGGAGAACAGGCGCTGGCCTCCCATGCCTGGGAGGAGGCAATCACCCATTTTGAAAGGGGTTTGGTTACCCGGAACATATCTCTCTCCGGAAAGGATACAGCGTCCGATGCAGAGGCCGCTGCCCTGCTGTTCGGATTGGCACGGACCCAGGCCGCCACAGTCGAACGGCATCAGCTGATGGATGTGCTTGTTATTTTAAGCCGCGCCTTTGAGTATTATGCCGAAGCGGGGAATGTCACCCAGGCGGTGGCTGTCGCAGCGTTCCCGATTACAGGTGTAGCGTGGTTAATCCCAGGTCGAAATGAGCTCATTGCTCGTGCCCTGACTCTGGTCCCGGCCGATTCCAACGAGGCCGGGCACCTCCTCTCGCTTTACGGTGGGATCCTTGGGTCTAGTGCTGACTACGAAGGCGCTCAACAGGCCTTGGACAAAGCGCTATCCATCGCCAGGCGAGAGAAGGACGTACCTTTGGAGGTGGAGACCCTGGGGCTTGTGTCTGGTTTGAACTTCCAACACCTCCACTGGCAAGAGAGCGTGGACTATGGGCTCCGCGCAATCGAACTGGCCGCTGGTGATGAAAACACCTTTTCTGATCGCTTCAGGATCGTGGACACTTTGCTTCGCATGGGCGACCTTGATGCGGCCCGTCCTCATGCTGTGGAATACATGCGGCGCCGAACGGAGGAGCGGGGGACCTCACGGAGGAGTGCTAGTCTCGGATTGACACCAATCACGTATCTGTCGTGCTTGGAGGGCGACTGGAGAGCAGCCCGAGAATATAGCGAACGGGGCCTGGAACTATTACCCACAAATACACAACTCCTATTTCCCCGGATGATGTTGGAGTATGAGACGGGGGAGAGCGCCCAAGGAGAAGTGTACCTAGAGCGGCTCCTCGATACGACCGGGCGGCCGGGGCCAGACCGGGTGTTCGGGTTGGTAAGGGTGGCCATGGGAATACCAGCAGTAACCCGCATCACCGGTGTATCCGGCCGCTTGGATGTGGCCAAGGAAATGGCCGAGGTAGTTATCTCAAATCAATCGGTTCCCCCCGTTTACGCCATGCAGGCCAAAGTTGGCTTGGCCCTGCTGGCCGTGCAGCAGGCCGACCAATCTGCGGCGGCAGAGCATTATTCTTACCATCTAAGGCAGCGAGGCACGATGATACCAAACGTGTCATCAATCGACCGCCTCCTCGGCCTCCTATCTCGGACTATGTGCAACTCGGACCAATCGGTCAGCCATTTCGAGCACGCGCTGGCCTTTTGCCGCAAAGCGGGCTATCGGCCCGAACTGGCCTGGGCTTGCTGTGACTATTCGGATGCGCTCCTCGAGCGAAACGACGTGGAAGACCACGCCAAGTCTATGGCCCTGTTGGATGAATCTTTGGCCATCTCCGCCGACCTGGGTATGCGCCCCCTGACCAAGCGGGTGAACGAACGCCTGGAACTGCTTCGGTCCCAGCCAAATGCCGCGCCAGCCTATCCCGGCGGCCTCACTGAACGAGAGGTGGAGGTGCTGCGGCTCCTCGCCTCAGGGAAGACTAATTCGGAGATAGCCGAAGAGCTGGTTATCGCCGAAGCCACATCGCGAAGGCACGTGGCCAATATATACGAGAAGATCGGCGCCTCCAACCGAGCCGAAGCGACTAGGTACGCCATTAGGGAAGGCATCCTGCCAGCGGAAGACAACCTAATCTCACCAGCCTAAGAGAACGACCTTTCGATCCCATCTGCTTCGGGGCGTCCCGATTCACCCCGCAATCATCCCATACATCCTTCCGCCGCATGTGGCTGACATAGCGGCGCCCCTATCTCCTACACATTTCGGTCCATGTGGTCCGCCAAGTCCCCGATTTGCCGTCTGTTACATCTGGTCATTTTGGTCGATGCGGGACTCTTTGGCCCGGCCTACCATGCGTCTGACACAAGAAAAACGCGTGAAAGCCATCGTGGCGGCCACACATCGAATCAGCCTTGCCCCAAAGTGATATGTCGAAGTCTTTAACATCACGGTTCAGGGATGATCCGCGTAGAGCTGGTGATCCCGTGCTTGATCGGTTAGATCTCGAGGTCGGTTCAAACACTTCTGTCCTGGATGTGGGAGACGACGAAGGAAGATATGCCCTTCCTTTGGCTTTGCGTACTCGTTGGGTGACGGTAGTGGAGCCATCAGCGGCATTGGGAGACTTACTTTTTACAGAGGCAAAGGAAGCGAATATCAAGAACATCTCAATCGTAAAAGGCCTCTGGGAGGAAGTCGAGGTTGATTCGGCGCAGGTAGTTCTCTGCGCCAAGGTAGTCTGTGGCGTAGCGGCCTTAGCGACTTTCGTACTAAAACTAGAATCCCACGCCACGGACCGGGTCCTGATTCTAGCGGACATGGAGTCGCCGCAGGCGATATTCTCCCCTTTGTGGGAAGCCGTGCATGAGGAAGAGCGAATCAACCTGCCGGCGATGCCGGAACTATTGAGCGCGCTGTGGGAACTGGACATTTACCCTGATTTGGAGATGTTTGAGCCAACCGCCCGTGAGATTGCCCCTAACCGTGAGACCGCTTTGGGAATGCTTCGACAGATGTTTCACGTCCTGACAGATACGGAGAAAGACCGGCGTCTTCAGGCGATCATGGATGAGCTAGTCATCCCAACACCCAATGGCCTGGCTATCAAAGGAGCTGGGGTCCGGCGCCAGGGGCTTGTTTCTTGGCGGCCCAGGAAGAATAAACCCGCGAAATGATGGGGTTTCTGACCCATTCGTTCCAGTCCCGAAAGTGTCGAGTCCCAAATACCATACGCTAGAACCATCGGCGTTTTTGACCGTACCGATCCCATACTGTATATGCCGTGCTGGAAGGATGGCTTCTCGTATCAGATCGTCGGACAAGCAACATAATTCACTATCAATCTGTAATAACGTTGGAGGTAAAACCATGGTTCGTCACTCGTTCAAAAGCCGAAGGGCGCTCGTCCTAACCCCAGTGTTGTTAATCCTGTTCTTCGTCATCGCTTCCGGCGCCGCACCAGCCGAGCCCGTCGTGGTGGAAAAAGAGATCATCGTAGAGAAGGAGGTCATCAAGGAAGTCCCCGTGATCAGAGAGGTGATCAAGGAAGTCCCCGTGATCAAAGAGGTGATTAAGGAGATCACCGTAGTCAAAGAGGTAATCAAGGAAGTAGTAGTCATCGCCACACCCGCTCCCAAGCCGGTGGTGGAGGTAGCTCCAAAGTACGGCGGGTTTATCAACATGCTTGACTACGCCGCCACGAGCTCGAGGCAGATCCATCGGAGTCAGCTATTAGACAGGACTTTCGCTCCCCTGTTTAACAAGCTGGTGGAGTTCAACCCAGAGACCAGCGATGTAGGCGACATCCGTTGCGACCTTTGCACCAGTTGGGAATTGGCCAATGACGGCATGACCTACACCTTCCATCTGGTTGAAAACGCCAAGTGGTGGGACGGGGAACCGGTGACCGCCGACGACGTGGTCTTCATGTTCGAGAGCATTGTGGCGCCAGACCAGTTCGAGATATTGAAAGACAGGCCCACGTCGGGCAACATTCAGGTCGGGCTTTACTATGAAAGCGGCAACGCCCGGGCCGTGGATGACTACACCGTGGAAGTGGTCACCAAATTCCCCGCCGGCTCGTTCATTTCCTCCCTGGCCGTGGACGGCACCATGGTCCAAGCCAAGCACACCGTCATAGACCAGGGGATTATCCAAACTGGAAGTGACATGGGATCCCTAAATGGATCGGGACCGTTCAAGTTTATTAAACACATCTAGGATGTCTCAGTAGAATACGAGAAAAACCCCGGCTATTTCAAAGAAGGCCGTCCCTACATCAACGGTATGAAGCACTTCGTGATCATCGATTCGGGCCGCACCATCGCCGCCTTCAAGTCGGGGCAAGTATTGGCCAGCAACACGGGCATCACCAACATGTCCACCCGGGAAGCGGAGCGCCTGGACCAAGATATGGACAATCTGTCGGTGTTTTGGGGTGGCCCCACCGGCGCGCGGCACATCTATATGAACACCACCAAAGCACCCTTTGACAACGCTGATGTGAGAAGGGCCGTACACCTGGCCCTATACCGTCAGCCCATCATTGAAACTATGAGCGCCGGTAGGGACTCGATAGGATACTTGAACCCGCCGGGTTTCTGGTACAGCCGGACCCAGGAAGAATACGACCAGTTGCCGGGATACCGGGAGCTCAACGGCAAGAAACATCCCGATGATATCGCCGAGGCCCGGCGGTTGCTTCAAGAGGCCGGGCTTCCCCCAAATCTCAAGGTGACCCTCTCCACCCGCAACTGCTGCGCCTACGGGGATATCTCGGTACTGGTCAAGCAGCAGCTCGAGGAGAACCTGGGCTGGGACATTGACCTCCAGACATGGGAGAGCGCCGCCGGATTCAAAGCATACTTTGCCGGAGACTTCCAATTCTTGATACAAGGTTCCCGCCTAAGCAGCACCTCTCCCGACGTGGTCCATTCCAGTTGGGTAAAGGGAGCCGTGCCCCAGTGGGTGGGCGGGGGCCGAGGTAAATTCTTCGCCGTGGAAGGGGTTAAAGACCTGTTTGATAAGCAGTTGCACGAGCCCGACCCGGAAAAGCGCAAAGTCCTGCTAACTCAACTGGCAGACACCTTATATGATGGTGGCTCAGCCACCGCCACCCTTTTCTGGAATACACGCCATTGGCCGGTTGCGAATCGGATCCAGAACTTCAACTTCACCCTTGAAGGCCGGACGTGGGAACACGTTTGGTGTGACCCGGCCTGTTAGCCGGGACCATGTTTCAGGTATAGATCAACTGTACCCCGTCTCCGCCGAACACTTCAGGGAATCGCTCTCGGACTTTCCAGGTCCGGGAGCGATTCATTTATACGGACAGCGTCAGGGCAGCGACCTCCATCTGTGGCCGGAGAGGAGGTGATCATTTGCCAGCTATCTCTCAGCGAAAGGCTGTATGTTGTTGCCAGGCTAGATGCCGCGGTAGTGGTCATGAATGAAGTGGACGTAGTCAGCGGGCCGGGGTTTCAGTGACCGAACGTATGCTATTCCCGCCCAGGTGCACCGGCGTTGACACTACTTTCCACCGGTGCTAGCCTTGATGGCATCTCAGGGACGTACCGCGAAGCACCAAAGGAGGGGCGATTATGGACTTTGGATTGTTTAGTACTTGGAATGCTGTATACGCTGATGGCAAGGTTCCCTGGGACCCTGCTTATAATGGAGGGAAGCTTCTTGAGAAGGAAGCTTACGCCTGCAACTTCGAAGAGATTGACGCGATCGAGTCCGGGGGTTGGGACTACCTTTGGCTCGGGGGAGGTCATTTCTCCACGCAGGGGAGCATGGACCCCCAGTGTCTCATGCTGGCCGGCATCCTTGCCGAACGTACTAAAAATATCAGGATCGGCACGTCCATCCACCGGCCGTTGATGAAGCTACCCGGGGAGGCATTAAGGCCAACGGCACTGCCCCATGAACGATACGCGTTTGATAATCTGATGCTAGATGATCCGTTCCAGACGGCGGAACAAGTCTCCATCGTCGACCAGGTCAGCCAGGGCCGGTTCATTTACGGCGCGGGAGCACGCTCTCGCGGTTCTGACGAGCGCCGGGAGTACTTCTTTGAATTCCTGGAGGTTATGAAGCAGCTCTGGACGGAGGAAACCTTCTCCGGGTTCGAGGGGAAGTACTACAACTACCCCGCATTCTACGAATCGTACATGGGCATCCCGAAGCCCTACCAGAAGCCCTATCCTCCCATGCTGTTGCCCGTGGATAGCCAGGAGAGCTTCGTGCCCATGGGCGAGAAGGGCTATAAAATCGCTATTGGAGCAGGAAGCTCCCCTCACAACCTCCGAGGGTCCGCGGTTTTAAGGGAAGACGTGCAAAGCTACCGGAAGGCCTGGATAGACGCGGGGCACCCAGGAGACCCGACTACCGTGGTCCGCGTACCCACCCTGGTGGCCGACACGAAAGCGGAGGCCGACCGGCGGACTGAGGAGTTGATGAATCTCGCCAGGATATATTACGCCGGAAGGGTGGGCATCGGGAGCACAGACGCTGGCAGTGCCGGCCCCGATGCGACTGCGGAAGCAAACCTGTTTGGGACACCGGAAGAAGTGATCGACAAGATTCACGAGTTTCGGGAGGCCTTTAACTCAGACGAGATAATGTTCGAGTGCAACTGGACGTCATCGGTCCCTCGCGAAGTCGTGATGGATACGATTCGGTGCATCACCGAAAAGGTGATTCCCGCGTTCAAGTAACGCAGGCAGTAACCTAAAACATAGCAAGAGGGTAACAACATGCAGGTCGTCCGCGTATATACCGGCTCCGACGGCGAGTCTCACCTGGAGGAGTTGGACCTGGGCTATGAGGCCATCGCCGAGGCCGAGCGCACGGCGATGAAGACCGCCTCGGGGATCCAGTTCCGGCGGGACCCTCCGGGCCGATTCCAGGACTTCCACGTAGCTCCCCGCCGCCAATTCGTGATTACGTTGGAAGGGCAGGCGGAGATCGGCCTGGGTGACGGCACCAAGCGGATCTTCAACCCCGGGGACGTTCTGCTGGCCGACGACCTCACCGGCAAAGGCCACACCACCGGAGTTTATGGAAACGTTTCTCGGGTATCGATCGCCATTCCCCTGGTAGATTAGCTGACCGGGCACTATCCTATCGGAACGATCTAACCTATAATTCCCGGCAAGTTCAATAAGGAATAGGAGGAAGGTCCATGTTCAAGACAACCGGAATCGACCACGTAGCGGTAAATACCAACGACATGGAAGCAACACTCCAGTTTTATTGCGGCATTCTCGGGATGAGATTGGCCCGGACCTCCCGCACCCCGGACGGACGCCGGCACTACAACGTAGAGATAGGCGGCGGCAACGCATTCGCGTTCTTCGACGGCGCCGAGAAGCCAGATGAGGCCACCCCCCAATACTTGAACCACTTTGCCCTGCCCGTGGCCACCGAGGCTGAGTTCGACGAAGCATACCAGCGGCTGAAGGACCACGGGGTAGAGGTAACGAAAATCATCGAGCGAGAGTACGGCAAGACTTACTATTTCCACGACCCCAGCGGCATCCGGCTTCAGATCGAGTACCAATCGGCCGGTTGGAACGATGACTTAACGGGAGACCCGGACCCGGTGCCCATGGTCGCGAAACTCTCGGGCCGAGGCTAAAATCCCCCCACCACCCTTTACAAAAAGTAATTATCCTTTGACATCAACGTGCCGCTTCCTCAACAGGAAATGGCAACCCAGCTTTGGCACCTAGCAGGGTCCATGCGGGTGTGTTGGATTTGCGGTGAGTCCGAGGCTGAATTGCACCCCGGATTCCCTTCTCTGACATCGTAGATGGATACGGCTTGGGTATAATAACCCGCAATGGCTGCCCAATTCAAAAGTGTGACTGCTTTACTAGCTGCTCTACTGGTAGTTACGACTGCGGGTTGTACCAGTGAGCCTACACCCGACATCGAAGCCACAGTGGAGGCTAGCGTTAAGTTGGAACTGGCGGCTCAGAAATCCAAAGACGTAAAGCCCGATCCCGACTCCCGGCCCGAAGCCGACTTCCGCATCGGCTGGTATATTGAGTCCATAAAGAACTCGCCGACGAATGAGGACAAACATCGCCTAGCGATCAGCCTGATCATCGACGAGGCTAGAATTGACCCTGAACTTTTCTATTTTCCAAACTGGCCATCCTTAGACGAACCGTCTCAATCCTTCGACCCTGCCAAGGCCGGGCAGCTTTTTACGGAACTTGGTGATTTCCGGCCATGGGGAAAGCGAGAGTTCGGACGTCTGTGTGTCGTTTCGTATAGCAAAAGCAATTTACAGGATCGCCTTAGTGCGATCGGCGATGACATCGCGGCTTGGCTAGAAGCTGAAGCGGCTTTGGACGCTGTTCCGAATGGTTCATCGTGTACTGCTGGCCGCATAATTATTATTGCGCTAAGAGGGCGATACAGTTCCCCGCAAGAATAGCGATGGGTAATTATCCCTTGAGGCCAGGGATAATTACCTGTACAAAATGGGGGGCTTTTTCTACGGGAGCGACTTCAAGCAACCACGTCTTAAAATTTAGCAGGGGTGGAAGATGCCAACGGCGAAGCTGGATGAAAGCCTGGAGATGTATTACGAAGACGACGATTACACCGACCCTTGGCGCGATCCGGAAACTGTCGTCCTGCATCACGGCAACGCGAAAAGCTCCCGTTTGTGGTACGCCTGGGTGCCTCTGCTGGCCCGCCAGTACCGGGTCGTGCGGCTGGATGCCCGGGGCTTCGGCCGCTCCAGCCTCCCGCCGGAAGGGTACGAATGGTCGCTGAGCAATTTCAGCACCGATCTGCTACGCCTGCTGGACAAGCTGGGTCTGGAAAAGATTCACCTGATCGGCGAGACAGTGGGCGGGACCATCTCGCTTCAGTTCGCCCACGAACACCCGGACCGGCTGCACTCCCTCACCGTTTGCACTTCCCCCTACAGATTCGCCGGAGTGGCAACCTACCAGGATTACTACAGATTGGTGCAGGACGAAGGGGTCGCCGCTTGGGCCAAAAAGACCGGCGAACGCCGCATAGACCCCAGCACGGACCCCGCCCACCATCAGTGGTACATCGACCAGATGTCCCAGACTTCCCAGAGGGTAGTTTTGGAAACACTGGCCTACCTAGCGACTCAAGATCTGTCCGGCATCCTACCCAGCATCCAGACCCCCACGCTGATCCTGGTGGCCGAAAACAGCGCCGGCAACACGCCGGACCGCACCCAGGGCATGGCATCCCTTCTAACCAACAGCACTTTGGTGGAGATTCCCGGAACCAGCGGCTACGTCCAACACTCCGCGCCAGACCAATGCGTAACCGCCTGGCGGGAGTTCATCGGAAAGCTAAGTCACAAGTAGCTGTCGGCTATCAGCAGTCAGCCATCAGGGGTACCCCGCGTTCATCCGGAGGTGGTGCTGAAAGCTGAATGCTGACCGCTGATAGCTTTAAAACAACGACTTTGACTGTCCGCCGTCCACGTTTATACAAGTGCCGGTGACCAGGTCGGCCCGGTCCGAGGACAGGAATGCCACCATCGCCCCGATTGGCTCCGGCCAGCCAAATTGGCCCGCGGGCAAATTACGGGTTATGAACTCGGCAACGACTTCAGGGGTGTTAGTCTTCTGGAACCGGTCCCAAGTACCACCGGGGAAGTCGATGGACCCCGGGGCGATACAGTTGACCCGCACGTTGGTGGGCGCCAGTTGCAGCGCCAGGTGTTTCGACAAAGCGATCAGCCCCGCCTTGGCCGTCATGTAATCGACGCTGCCGCCGTGCTCCCGGCCATAGATCGACGAGATGTTCACGATGCGGCCCCAGTTCTGCTCTTTCATGTGAGGAAGCACCAGGCCGATCATCCGATAAGCGCTATACAGGTTGAGTTCCAACCCCTCCTTGAAAAGGTCCAGACTGGTTTCTTCAAAGATCGTCCCTTTGCGTCCTCCCACGTTGTTCACCAGGATGTCAGGCTGCCCCAGATGATCGATGGTTTCCTGGTAAAAGCGGGCGGCATCGTCTTCGGACGTGACGTCGGCCGGGGTTCCGTGGACCTGATATCCCTGGCTGGATAATTCAGCGACCGTAGCATCCAGTTGCTCCTGGCTCCGGGCGCAGATCGAAACCTTGCAACCTTCCCGCGCCAGCGATAGAGCCGCTTGTCTCCCCAGGCCCCTGCTTCCCCCGGTAATCATCGCAACTCTACCCTCGATCCCCAGGTCCATGGTTACCTCCTCTATGGCCATACCGATTTAGCTTCCCGATTATATCTTCCGAACTCTCTCGGCGCACCTGGTCCAGGAGGATAATCCGGTTCCAGGCATCGGCTATAATTGACCGGCGCACGAGGCGGTCAGGGAGGCGATCGATGTTGGCTCTGGAAGGCATTAAGGTCCTGGATTTTTGCCGCAACACTCCCGGCATGTTTTGCACCATGGTGCTGGGCGACTTGGGCGCTGACGTGCTCATGGTGGAGCGCCCACTGTCCGGCGACAGGGCAGAGTACGAGGAGGCCATCTTTGGCGTCAACGATCTAGAGGCCGAGCAACGCCGGGCCGCCTACAACGCCTTGCAGCGGAATAAGCGAAGCATCGCGCTGAACTTAAAAGAACCTGAAGCCAAGGATGTGTTTTACCGGCTGGCCGAATCGGCGGACGTGGTGGTCGAGGGGTTCCGGCCGGGAGTGGTCGACCGGTTGGGCGTAGGTTATCAAAAAGTGGCTGAGATTAACCCGCGGATCGTCTATTGCTCCATCTCCGGCTACGGTCAAGACGGTCCATACGCCGGGATGGTGGGCCACGATATCAACTACATATCCTTGGCCGGGGCGCTGGGATTGATCGGCAATTCCGATGACGAAAAACCGGCCATACCCTTGAACCTGCTGGCCGACTACGCCGGCGGTGGCCTGTGCGGCGCCGTAGGCATTCTGGCCGCCCTCTTGGCGCGGCAGACTACCGGGCGAGGCCAGTACCTGGACATAGCGATGACCGAGGGTGTTCTTTACATGCTGGCCGGTGTGATTTCCGATTATCTAGCTAGCGGAACTGTCCCTGGCCGGGGTACCACCAGGCTGAACGGCGGCGCGCCCTACTATAATGTGTACGAGACCAAGGACGGCAAGCACTTCACAATCGCGGCTATTGAACCTTGGTTCTGGCGCAACCTCTGCGCCGCCCTCGGGCGCGAAGACTTGGCCGATAGCCGCGCCGCCGAGGGCAAGCAGAAGCAAGAAATCACCCGATTCCTAGAACAGACCTTCCGAACCAAAACCCGTGACGAGTGGTTCGACATCTTGAAAGACAAAGATATCTCCGTGGGCAAGGTGTACTCCATTGAAGAAGCCTTGGCCGACCCACAATTCGCCCACCGTGGCATGGTGATCGAGGTCGAGACCCCTTCAATAGCCGAGGGCAAAGTGAAGCAGGTGGGCATACCGTTCCGTCTATCGGAGACGCCGGGCAGCGTCCGCCACCCCGGTTCCGTTACCGGCCAGCATACCGGCGAGGTGCTGGCCGGTCTGGGCTATGCTCCGGCCGATATCGAAGAGCTGGTCCGCCGCGCGGTGGTGCAGTAGGCAGATGAAGCACCCTCGAACTATCCGCTACCGTGCTTGAAGCTTCCCGGCGGAATGATTTGGCCGGACGGACCGGCGATTACATCGTTCGGCACTCCGGTTGGTTCATCGGCGCCGTATTTGTGCTGACGGCCCTTTTCGCGCTGCCCATATTATTCATGGAACGTCCGGGTCCGGCTTCCCAAGACCCCGGCGGACCGGTGTTCGACCTGCTGGTAACCGTGAACCAGCGGTTTCCTCCCCGGATCCACGTCACCACCTTCATCGTCGAAGACGCCCCAGAAGATCGGTCGGAAGACCAGCAACGGGATATCCTTCGCCAACAACCATTATGGGACCTATACCGGAACGAACGAAAGTTGCGCGCTTCGGAACTGGCGAGCTTTTTATATACGGGTTACGACGCCGACAACGAACGCCAGATCCTGGGCGTGTACACCATCGCCGACGCGGTACAGAACCTCTTTCTGCTAGACCCCGGCACGGCTGCCTCTCTGGAAACCGCTACCGACCAGCAGGTGAAAGCGGCCATATCCCGCATCTTGGACAGCCCAACGGGCCGGCCCCTGCGGGGATCTCTGTCCAAGGACGCCTCTTTCCAAACCACGATCGTAAACGGCCAGGAGATCAAGTCCTGGCGGGCGGCGGCCTTTTCCGCCTTCGTCGCCTCCGACAACGCCATGCTGGGCGGCGGCCCATTGACCATAAGTTTGACCGGCGACGATGTAACCCTTGGCAAGGAACGGTTCAACCGGCGGGTACAAGAGATATTGCGTTCGGGTCAGACCAGCTATCGCTTGTGGGGCGTGGCGCTGGACGTAAACCTGGTATCTCAAGAACAAGGCAAGACGGCGATACCGTTCATCGTTGCCACGGTGGTTCTTGTATTGGTGGTGGTTGGAGTTACCCTACGCTCCATGGGAATCGTGGGATTGGCGTTCCTTGGTCTAGCGATGCTGTTCGTATGGCTCAAGGGATTAACCATTCTGGCCGGACTGGGTTCATCGTTGATCCTGGACTTGATCGTCCCCATCGCCATGATCTCTTTGGGGGTGGACTTCCTGATCCATGCCGTGTCCCGGTATCGCGAAGAAAGCCGCCGGCTGGCTGATCCGTCTTTGGCCTTGCGGGCCGGCTTCGCCGGGGTCCTGGGGGCATTGACCCTGGCAATGCTGTCCGATGGCATCGCTTTTCTGGCTAACGTAACCTCCGGGATCGAGACCGTGATTGGGTTCGGTATCGGAGCCGGAATCGCCGTTCTTTCCAGCTACATCATCATGGGGATGTTCCTGCCTCTCGTTATCATGAGGCTGGACCAGCGTAGGCTAGGGTTGGTCTATAAGCGAAACGTGGCATCAAGAGGTGGCCAAGGAACAGAACTTGCTGATGAATCGGCCTCCCATCCGGTAGGAGCAATGATAGCGGGGGCAGTCCTGGCATTCGCCCGCCATCGCTGGGCGGTCCTGCCCCTTGCCGCCACTTTAACCGCGGCCGCCACACTGCTGGCTTTCCAACTGGAGCCCAACCTAGACGTCAAGGACTTCTTCGATTCCGAATCAGACTTAGTCATCGGCCTGGACAAACTTGACCAGTACACCGCGCCGGCCCTCTCCGGAGAACCGGCGGTCATTTACATCCGTGGTGACCTCACGTCCGCCAAATCATTAGATGGTCTGCGAGAATTGCTGGACCGGTTGAGCAAGAACGACAGATTGGGGCAATCCGCGGACGGGCGGGTTTCTCTTTACTCCAGGACCCTATTCCAACTTCTATCCCGGATAACCGGCAATGCCTACGCCCGCTCTCAGGTAATGGACGATACCGGCGTCGCTATTTCCGACGACGACGGCGATCAGGTCCCAGACGGGCCGGAACAGGTGCGAGCCGCCTTCGACTACATGGTCCGGCAGGGTGCTCCTCTAAACGAAACCACAATGGTTTACGACCCTATCCAGGTGCGGGAAACCCTGCACCACGACCCTACCCAGCCTGGGGAACAGGAAATCATCCTGGTAGTAGGAGTTTTAGGGTCGCGCCAACAAGCCAACATAGAGGCGGCCCGGCAGGCCCTGGAGCAAGACTTGGAACCGCTGCGCCGGGTTCCTGACATCAGCTTTGTTGGCCTGACGGGCTCGCCTTTCACCCGGGAAGCCACGTTGCAGGCCACCACCAGGGCTCTGAATGTTTCCCTTCCGGTGGCGGTGGCCGCTTGTTTGATATTGTTGGCCTTCTGGATGCGGTCGGTAACTCTGGCGGTGGTCACCATTATCCCCATCGGCCTGGTGGTTTCCTGGCTGTACGCCTTTATGTACGTCGCAGGCTATAGCCTAAACTTCGTCACCGCCACCATCGCCGCTGTGTCCATCGGGGTAGGAATCGACTACTCGATCCACATGACCCAGCGTTTTAGGGAGGAACTCGGCCAGGGACACGGCGCGGAGGAGGCAATGCGGGCGGCGGCCTCGGGCACCGGGGTTGCTCTGGCAGGGTCGGCGGCATCCAGCGTCATCGGGTTCGCCGTCATGGCATTCGCGCCCATGCCCCTCTTTTCCGCCTACGGCGTCATAACCGCCGCCATGATATTCATGGCGGCCGTCGCCGCCCTCTTCGTGCTGCCGTCGTTGCTTCTGCTGACCCACCGGGCGGGCCCTCACCGTCACTCCAAGCCGGAACGTAGTGAAGGCGCGGAGTCTCAGATACCCAAATAGTTGCTCTCACCGAATGGCCCTCACCCCGGCCTTAGGCCACCCCTCTCCCGGCGGGAGAGGGGCCGGAGGTGAGGGGATTCCAGCTTCCGAATTCGTGACTCTCAAACATCTCTCCGAACCCCATTTAGCTCGGCCGCCCATGCTATAATACTGCCGCCCACTGGACCCTCCACTGGGAAGTTTCACGCTCAAGATTCGCCGCCTTTCGGACTACCGGCGGCGAGAACACCAAAGCTAAGGGAGCAGCCACGATGATCAAACGGTTCTCTGTCCTGTACGTCGGCCAGATCGATCTTGAAAACACCGGATTGGATGGCACGCCGGCCGACGAACGGCGCTACCCCAACGAACGTCTGGTGGGGGCCTACGACAACGCGGTCGCCTTGGCCAAGCACATGGACGAGCTTGACTACTACTGCTTGTGGACGGCCGAGCACCACTTTCAAAGGGAGGGCTACGAGTGCTTCCCCAACTTGATATTGCTGGGGGTCCACCTGGCCGGCTTAACCAAACGACTCAAGTTCGGTGGGGCCTTTAACGTCGTGCCCATGTGGCATCCTCTTCGCCTGGCCGAGGACTTCGCCATGGCGGACATCATGACCGGAGGTAGGCTGATCTTCGGCGTGGGCCGGGGCTATCATTCCAGAGAGGTCGAAACCTTCGGCGCCCCGGTTATCGACAACGAAGCCAACAAAGAACTCTTCGAAGAGCAGATGGAGATAATCTTCAAGGCTTTCAACGAGGACTCTTTCAGCCACAAGGGGAAACACTACACCATCCCAGCCGACGTTCCCTACCGGGGTTATCAACTGAAGGACATCACCCTGGTGCCCAAGCCCATCAATAACCCGGTGGAGATCTGGCAGCCCATCGCCAGCGGACGTACCTTGGAGTACATCGCTCGCAAGGGAATCAAGGGAATGGTGGCGCTGACGGGGGAACTGTTAGTCAATCAACTCTTTAGCTCCTACCGGGACATCGCCGCCGAAGAGGGCCGGGAACTTGCATTGGGACAGGACATGGCTCTGGGCATCGGATATTACATCGCCGGCAGCCAACAAGAGGCCATCAACACGGTTCGGCCTTATCACGACGAACGCTACAAGTGGTTCGCGCCCTTCGGTTTCGTCCGATATACCGATTCCCAAGGCCGTGCCTGGGGCACCCCCGGCGCGCCGTCAAGGGCGCCGACCATAGAAGAGGGCGTTGAGCAGAAGGTCTGGTACTGTGGCGAACCGGACGGGTTTATCCAGTTCCTGCGTGACATTGAGGAACGATATCCGGGTCTGGAGGATGTCGTGCTCCAATGGCCGGAGGGCATGCCTTGGTTGGAATACAAAGAACAACTCAGCCGATTCGCCAAGGACGTCATGCCGGCTTTTACCGGGCGGGGTTAGAGGCGCCAAGCGCGCAGATTCTGTCGGGCCGGTTACGACGCCATTTCGCCAGGTCTACTCCTTCACCGGCGCGTCATTCCCTAGCATAAGGCAGGGCTCGCCCCATTGGTCGACGCTGGCCAGATCCCAATCGCCGCTCGAGCCTTCCGGCCTCAACCTGATCCCGTCATCGCCGCCATAGATCAAGAGAACCGTGCCTTCCCCGGAATCCTCCGACAACGCGGCATAGGCCGGGCACGGGCCGTCCTGACTCCAACCGGTTACTTCGCACCACACGTCCACATCCATCCGATCGGCGGTAAACACCCTCCGGATCGCCCGAGGCTCGGACAGCAGGTCGAAGACCCGGTTCAGGTCCATCGGGCTGTTACCTCCGGCTACCACCTCAACCTCAAACAGCATGTTTCGCTCCTGCTATCTAATCTTAAATATCCCCAAATGACCGGGAGATGCTGGGTGTCTGAGACTTCGGGATTTTAGCACACTCGTAGCAAGAAACCGGGCAACCGGGTGCCATTATCCGGTAAAATTGAAACCCGATCCGTTGATCGGGCATCTTATCTACGTAGGCCGAACTTTCGTCTGATGTCCCAGGTTTTACCTGTCCTGACCGGGTTGAACTATAACTGTAGACCGGATGACTCTCGCCCTTTTCGGCCGATGCCGATATAAAGGAGGCGTGGACCATGGTTGCCACGAGGAAATTGACTCCCTTCGAGGAAGTGAACCTATTTTTCGACCAAGCCGCAGAAAGCCTGGGATTGAGCGATGGACACCGGGAGATGCTTCGCCGGCCGTGGCGTGAGCTTCACGTGCAGGTGCCGGTGCGCATGGACGACGGTCACATAGAGGTTTTCACCGGATACCGGGTGCAGCACAACGGCGCCCGAGGACCCTACAAAGGCGGGATACGGTACCACCCCGAAGCGGACGTGGACGAAGTGCGCGCCCTGGCTTCCCTGATGACATGGAAGACCGCCCTGATGAATCTGCCCTTTGGTGGCGCGAAGGGCGGGGTGCAGGTCGATCCCGGTGAACTGAGCGTCGCAGAGTTGAACCGGCTCACTCGCCGCTACACCTTAAACATCGAGCACCTGTTGGCCCCCAACCGGGATATACCAGCGCCGGACCTGGGCACCAACGCCCAGACCATGGCCTGGATGATGGATGCTTACGGCCAGCTGCACGGACATTCGCCTGCCTGCGTAACCGGCAAACCCGTGGAGATCGGTGGGTCACTGGGAAGGGATTCGGCAACCGGACGAGGTGTCGCCTATCTGATCAACCAGACCGCCAGAGACATGAACATGAACCCGGACGGCGCGCGTATCGTGATTCAGGGATTCGGCAATGTGGGCTCTTGGACCGCCAGGTTGCTTCAAGAGTACGGTTGCCAGGTGATTGGGGTGAGCGGAGTCCGGGGAGGTGTTTACAACTCCAAGGGCCTGGACATTCCGGCTTTGCTGGAGCATCAAAGAGAGTCCGGTGCCGTACCAGGGTTCGCCGGCGGAGAAGACATAACCAACGAAGAGCTGCTGGAATTGGAGTGTGAAGTCCTGGTGCCCGCCGCCATCGGCAACGTGTTGACGGCGGCGAACGCTCCCAAGCTGCGGACCAAGCTGGTAGTGGAAGCGGCGAACCATCCCGCGACGCCGGAGGCCGACGACATCTTGGCTGAACGGGGGATCCAGGTGATGCCGGACATTCTGGTCAACGCCGGTGGGGTGATCGTCTCCTACTTCGAGTGGACACAAAACCTGCAGGAGTTCCGTTGGGAGGAAAGCAGAGTCAACGAAGAGTTGCTTAAGATCATGGATCGTGGTTACCAGGATGTACGGGAGATGGCCGCCTCCCAAAGTATCACGCACCGGCAGGCGGCATTTCGAATCGGCGTGGAACGGGTGGCCCGGGCTGTTGAACTACGGGGCTTCGTCTAGACCTGGACGACGTTTATTTGACACGGGATTAGGCCACCGCTAACATACCTCCAGCCCAGTTCGCCGGGATAATAAGCCGCAATTTTGTGCAGCCAAAGACGATTCCAGTCTTTTGCCCCGGCGATGGGAAACAGGAGGTGGAACGTGGCGACGGGAATCAACACCTATCGGCCTTTAATAACCGGGACTACCCACATGGTGTCGGCAGGCCACTACCTGGCCACCGCGGCGGGATATCGTATCCTGGAGCAGGGCGGCAATGCCACCGACGCCGGAGTGGCCGCGGGCATCGTTATTAACGTTGTTCTACCCCAATACACCAGTTTTGGCGGCGTCGCTCCCATCATCATTCACGACGCCGAGAAGCAAGACACGGTGGAGATCAGCGGCCTGGGCCGTTGGCCCGCCGCCGCCAACATCGACTACTTCAACCAGCATGCCGGCAGAGAGATACCGGTGGGCGTTCTTCGTACCGTAACACCCGCCGCCGCGGATGCCTGGCTCACGGCCCTGAAGCTGTACGGCTCCATGACCTTCGAGCAGGTGGTTACCCCGGCGCTGGAACTGGCCGAAGGCGGATTCCCGATCCCGGCCACATTGCGCCGCGCTCTGGTTGGCGCCGTGGACGAGCTGGATCACTACGACGGGGACAACCAGAAATGGCGGTCGACCCGGGACGTGTTTTTCCCCGGTGGCAAAGCGTTGGAGACCGGAGCGGTTCTGGTCCAAAGCGAACTGGCCCGCACCTTCCGCCGTTTGATTCAAGTCGAACAGGACAACGTTTCCAGAGGCCGGGACGAGGCCATTCAGGCTGCACGAGACTTCTTCTACCATGGCGAGATTGCCGTGGAGATGGTCCGATTCGTTCAAGAGCAGGGCGGCCTGCTTACTATGGAGGACCTTGCCGCTTTCCACGTCGGAGTGGGCCAACCTGCCTCGGGCAGCTACAAAGGCATAGACGTTTACACCTGCGGTCCCTGGTGCCAGGGCCCAGTTTCCATTGAAGCCCTGCAGATACTGGAAGGGTTCGACCTGCAGGGAATGGGCCACAACAGCCCCGACTACATCCACACTGTTCTCGAGGCCCTGAAGCTGTCTTTCTCCGACCGGCACCACTACTACGGAGATCCGGATTTTGTGGACGTACCCCTGGAAGGCCTGACATCCAAGGCCTTCGCCGACGAGCGGCGACGGGCCATCGACCCGATGCGGGCCTCTTCCGAGATGCCGGAACCCGGCGACCCCTGGCGATACCAGGAAGGCAGTCAGAACGGCCGGGGGGCGGCCAAGCCGGAGCCGGTGGGCGGCAGACTTGAGGCCGACACCAGCTACGTCTGCGTGGTGGACCGCCAAGGCAACGCTTTCTCCGCCACCCCCAGCGATGGAATCGGCGGCGCTCCGGTAGCCACCGGTTTGGGGTTCGTGATCTCGCCCAGGGGCTCTCAAAGCTGGCTTGATCCGGAACATCCCTGCGCGTTAGCTCCCGGCAAGCGTCCCAGGCTGACCCCCAACCCGGTCCTGGCCATGCGAGACGGTCAAGTCTGGATGCCCTTCGGGACGCCGGGCGGCGACGTGCAATGCCAGTCCATGGTGCAGCTTTTTCTGAACGTGGCCGAGTTCGGCATGGACCCCCAACAAGCCATTGAAGCGCCCCGGGTTTCCGCCTGGAGCTTCCCCAACTCCTTCTGGCCCCACGCTTACCACCCCGGCTTGGTGGGAGTAGAAGGCCGGATCGACGGGCAGACGATCGCGGAGCTAAACCGCCGCGGCCACCAAGTTGAAGTGTGGAACGACTGGACGCCGAGGATGGGCAGTCTATGCGCCATCTTGGTAGATAGAGAAAGGGGCACCCTATCCGGCGGAGCCGACCTGCGCCGAGACGGCTACGCAATGGGACGGTAGCGGTCAGCTTACAGCTTTCAGGGGCCGGCTGAAATCTGACGGCTGATAGCTCGCCGCTACTGCGCCGTCCTCCCGCCGTCTATCACCAACTCGCTGCCGGTGACGAAGGAAGACTCGTCCGAGGCTAAGTAGAGAACGCCGTAAGCCACGTCTTGGGCGGTGCCCAGGCGGCCCAACGGCGTTCTTTCCATTCGATCTTGCCGGTACTGCTGGTCGGCCAGCATGTCGGCGGTCATCGGGGTTTCAATGGTGCCGGGATGCACGGAGTTGCACCGTATGCCTTCCTTGGCGTACTGGATGGCCGTGGACTTGGTAAGCAGACGCACCGCGCCTTTGGACGCCGAATAGGCCGCGGAAATGTGATTGCCGACCAATCCGGCAACGGACGATATGTTGATGATGGAACCGCCCCCGGCGTTCCGCATCTCGGGGATGGCGTGCTTTGTTCCCAGAAAGACACCCTTGGCGTTGATTCCCATCACCTGGTCCCAAAGCTCACTGCTCACTTCTTCGACCCGCTCGGTCCGGTAGATGCCAGCGTTGTTCACCAGTATGTCCAGTTTACCGAACCGGCTGACCGCAGCCTCAATCGCAGCCTGCCATTGGATTTCTCTGGTAACGTCCAGGGGGACAAAGAGGCACTCGCCCCCAGCCTCGTTTATCTCGGCTTCGGTGCGGCGGCCTTCCTCCTCCAGCACGTCGCCTATCACGACTTTCGCGCCTTCGACAGAGAAGAGTTTGGCCTCAACAGCGCCCATTCCCCTGGCGCCTCCGCTGATCAAAGCAACCTTATTTTCCAGCCGCATTCGTGTTTCTCCTCGGAACAGACTCGCCACTCAGGTCGGCAGTTTAATCGTGGTTGGCCGGGTAATCAAACAATGCCTAGGTATGGGTCCGATTGACCCTACATGGCCGCACCTATAAAATATTTGGAAGCATGGCCGATTTCATCTCCTCACCAATATCCCCTAAGCACCCGCCGCGCTTTCGACGGGCTATCCAACTGATTTCCCTGACGGTTTTCTCGCTGTTAGCGCTGTCGTTGGC
>JAKUQE010000140.1 GCA_022450395.1 Dehalococcoidia bacterium
AGACCTGATCCGTTTGACCCTGGACCGGCCCGAGGTACTGAACGCGGTCACCTACCAGGGCACGCTGGAACTGCATCAAGCGGCCCAGTCGATCCACGACGACCCCCACGCCAGGGCCGTGCTCATCCGAGGAAACGGCCGGGCTTTCTGCACCGGAATAGCCCTCAAAGAGCTGGCGGCTGAGGAGCCGCCCCACGACTACTTTGTACAGTGGGACCAGGCCCTGCGCCTGCTCGAAACTTCCGACAAGATAATAATCTGCGCCATCCAGGGATACGCCTTGGGCGGCGGTCTTCAGCTCCCACTGGCGTGCGACATTCGAATCGCCACCGAGGACGCGGTATTGGGGTTACCGGCGGCCAAAGAGGGGTTCATACCGGGACTGGGCACCTACCGGCTGCCCCGGTACATCGGCCTGGGCCGGGCCAAACGCATGGCCATCTCCGGCGAGAACATAGACGGGGTTGAGGCGCTCCGTATCGGCCTGGTGGACTACATCGTCAAACCGTCGGAATTCGACCGGGAAGTTGAGGCTTTGGCGCAGCGCTACCTGGGCCTCAGTTCAGAAGGCGCCCGGCAGACCAAGCTCATGATGTCGGCCTACCAGGACCTGCCCCAGGGCCAGTTCTTCGAGGAATACCTGCGCCGCCAATCGATCGCCATCGACGCTCCCGACCACGATGAGGCGATGACCGCCTACCGGGAGAAACGGGACCCGGTCTACAAGTCACGTTGAGTTTGTTGGGCGTTCCTGCTAGCCAATGTTCGTCTTGGTGACCGAACCGATCGCCTCTTGGAGTTCATGTATGGTGACCGGTTTCTCTAGGACGACCATCGAAGTGAGGCAGCAACCCGGACCGGCGGCTAAACCTTGGGCCAGACCTGCAAGGCCAATGCCTCTTGCATAGCGATGATTTCGCTGGGGCCGCCTGCTTTGGAACTGGCCACTCCACCGAAGTCGAAGATCAAGTTGGTCACGCCCAGGGCCTCGTAGACGCGTATGTCCTCAGCCACTTTTTCCGCGGGGCCGGCAAATGGGACCCCTTCGGACCCGTCCGAATTCGGATCGAATGTGGAAACCCGGAATGCCACCTCCACTTCTTGAGGGTTTCGTCCCTCACGCTCGGTGCGGGCCGCCAGGCGGTCTATCGACGCCTTGAGCAACTCCGGAGTCCCCAGCGGGAAGTCGGGGTTGGTCCCCAGGGGATGCCAGGCGTTGCCCATGCGGGCCGCCCGCCTGATGGCCCGGTTGCTTTCGCCACCCACCCAGATGGGGATGTGGGGTTTTTGCACCGGCTTGGGCAGGAAATGGATGTTGGAGAAATTGATGTACTTGCCCTCAAAGACCGGATCATCCGATGTCCATAGCTCGATGAAGGCCCGGATGTATTCGTCGGTAACCGCCCCTCTCTCATCGAACGACGGCAGGTCCAGGGCCTCAAACTCCTCTCTGAGCCAGCCGGCGCCCACCCCCAGGGTCACCCTTCCATTGGACAGCACGTCCAGCGTCGCCAGGGCCTTAGCCGCGACTATTGGGTTGCGGTGGGGCACGATCATGACGCTGGTGCCAAGGCGCAGCGTGGTGGTCTGGCCCGCGATGAACGCCAGCACCGTAAGCTGGTCAAGGCAGGCCCCGCCGGCGGTGCCGGGGTGTACCTGTTGTTCGTTGTAGGGATAGGGTGATGAGATGTCCTTGGGGAAGACGATATGGTCGGGACAGACCACCATATCGAACCCCAGGTCCTCACCGCGGCGAACCAGCGCTCTCATCGACTCAGGCGCCGAGAGGGGTCCGCTGCCAGGTATCGTAAATCCGTATTTCATGTTCGCACTCCCGTTATCCGAACCGCCCGCCGCTCGATCACAGACCGGGCGATTCCAGTATCCGGGCAGTGTAATAACGCCCCCAACGCCTGTCAAACCAGCCCGCACTGCGTCCGTTCTGATAAGATTGACCAAATCGTTCCCAGGCGGACCCAGCGATATGGCTGACACAGGCACGGCGCCAGGCCAACAAACCAGCGTTTTCGTAGACTTTGCCACCAGCCCCGCCCAGTACAAACATTGGCGGCTAGACATCGACGGGCGGGTTGCGCGACTGAGCCTGGACGTCCAAGAGGACCAGCCGTTGGTCCCCGGCTACGAACTCAAGCTCAATTCCTATGATCTGGGCGTCGATATCGAGCTGTATGACGCAGTGCAGCGGCTGCGGTTCGAGCACCCCGAGGTGGGCGCGGTGATCGTCACCTCGGCCAAGGACCGGGTCTTTTGCGCCGGGGCCAACATCAAGATGTTGGGCCAGTCCGGCCACGGGTTCAAAGTAAATTTCTGCAAGTTCACCAATGAGACCAGAAGTTCCATGGAAGACGCCTCGGCGTACTCGGGCCAGACCTACATCTGCGCGATTAACGGCCCCGCCGCGGGTGGCGGCTACGAGCTGGCCCTGGCCTGCGACCACATCCTGCTGATAGACGACGGCTCCAGCACGGTTTCGCTTCCGGAACTGCCTCTGCTGGCGGTCCTGCCTGGCACCGGCGGCCTGACTCGCCTGGTGGACAAACGTGGGGTGCGCCACGACCACGCCGACTTCCTCTGCACCACCTCGGAGGGAATCAGGGGAAACCGGGCTCTGGAATGGCGGTTGGTGGACCAAATATCGCCCCGCTCTGCCTTCGACCAAGCGGTCGTCGACAGGGCGTCGGAGACCGCCCAGAAATCCGACCGGCCCACCTCGGCCCGGGGCATCGAACTCACGCCATTAAAACGGCACATCAACGGAGACCAGGTGCGTTACGAAAACGTGACGATAGACCTGGACCGGGAACTGGGAGTGGCCAATATCTTGGTGGCCGGCCCCACCGAAGCCCCGCCCGGCGATCTGGCGGGCATCCACGCCGCCGGAGATAAGTTCTGGCCGTTGGCTCTGGCCCGCCAGTTGGACGACGCCATCCTGCACCTCCGGCTCAACGAGACCGAAGCAGGTACATGGGTGTTCCGCACTCAGGGGGACAACAGTTTGGTGGCGGCCTTTGACGATGCCCTCTTACAGCACGCCTCGGATTGGCTGGTCCGGGAGATAATCCTCTACCTGAAGCGCACGCTAAAGCGCCTGGACGTTAGCTCGCGGTCGCTGGTTACTCTGATCGAGCCGGGTAGCTGTTTCACGGGGACTCTGCTGGAGCTGGCCCTGGCAGCCGACCGGTGCTACATGCTGGGCGGCAATTTCGAGGACGACCACAGCTTTCCGGACGCCACGGTCAGGCTCACCGGCATGAACTTCGGCCCGTTGCCAATGGTCAACGGAATCACCCGGCTGGAGGGCCGGTTCTTGGGCCGGCCTGAAGCGATCGATGCCATCCGGGAAAAGACCGGGACCGGCCTGGACGCACAGGCTGCCCTGGACTTGGGGTTGGTCACATTCATCCCGGACGACATAGACTGGGCGGACGAAGTTAGGTTGGCCCTGGAAGAGCGGGCCAGCTTCTCGCCAGACGCTCTGACCGGCATGGAGGCCAGCCTCCGTTTTGGCGGCCCAGAGACCATGGAGAGCAAGATTTTCGGCCGTCTCAGCGCCTGGCAAAACTGGATCTTTCAGCGTCCCAACGCCTCGGGTGAACAGGGTGCGCTGCGGCTATACGGCACCGGCGCCAAGACCCATTTCGACAAGGGCCGGGTGTAACAACCCATTCAGGTGGTAGCCATGACTGTAGAACATTCCAACATCGACTATTCCGAGCGGATCCCCAACAACGTGGGCCTGGCCGGCAACCGGCGCCTGCAAAGGGCGCTGGAGTCCTGGCAGCCCAACTACATCAAGTGGTGGCAAGACCTGGGGCCCGACGGCAGCACCGGATTCGACGTCTATCTGCGCACGGCCATCAGCGTCGAGCGTGACGGCTGGGCCAACTTTGGCTTCGTAAAGATGCCGGACTACCGCTGGGGCATCTTCTTGGCCAAACCCGACCTGGACCGCAAGATCGCCTTCGGCGACCATCTGGGCGAACCCGCTTGGCAGGAAGTGCCGGGCGAGTACCGGGCCCCGCTGCGCCGGCTGATCGTCACGCAAGGAGACACCGAGCCGGCCTCGGTTGAACAGCAACGCCACCTGGGCGTGACCTGCCCCTCCCTCTATGACCTGCGCAATCTCTTCCAGATCAACGTGGAAGAGGGCCGCCACCTGTGGGCCATGGTCTACCTGCTCCATGCCTACTTCGGCCGGGACGGCCGGGAAGAGGCCGAGATGCTGCTGGAACGCCACTCAGGCGACGCCGACAAGCCCCGCATCTTGGGCGCGTTCAATGAGCCGACCCCTGATTGGTTGTCGTACTACATGTTCACCTATTTCACCGACCGCGACGGCAAATTCCAACTGGCCGCCCTGGCCGAATCGGCGTTCGACCCCCTGGCCCGCACCTGCCAGTTCATGCTCACCGAGGAAGCCCATCACATGTTCGTCGGCGAGACGGGCATCATGAGGGTGGTCCAACGCACCTGTGAAGTGATGGAAGAGGTCCGGAGCGATGACTCCAAAGCGGTGCGGGAAGGCGGGGCCATCGACCTAGAAACCCTGCAGAAGTACATCAATCTCCACTACTCAGTCTCCGTGGACCTTTTCGGACAGGAGATCTCAAGCAACGCCGCCACCTATTTCAACTCGGGCCTCAAGGGCCGCTATCTGGAATCCCGGTTGGATGACGACCACCGATTGACCGACAGCCTTTGGCCGGTGCACCTGGTCATTGACGGCAGCATAGTACTGCAGGACCGGCCAGCCCTGAACGCCGTCAACGAGCGGCTGCGTGACGACTACATCAAGGACTCCCAACGCGGGGTGGACCGCTGGAATGCCGTGCTGGACTCCCATGGAGTGGAATTCAGGTTCACGCTGCCCCACCGGTTCTTCAACCGCAACATCGGGACGTCGGCGGGCATCAGTGTGACACCCCAAGGCGCGGTGATTCCCGAAGCAGAGTGGAATGCCAAACGGGGAGATTGGCTGCCGACCGGCACAGACCAGGCGTTCATCGGCGCCCTGATGAACCGGGTAACCGAGCCAGGGAAGATCGCCGCGTGGATCGCCCCTCCAGTCCGCGGCATCGACGGCAAGCCCTGGGACTACGAGTATGTCCGGTTTAACTGATCCAGCGCCTAAATCAGGGAATATCACGTGAGCGATGCGATGGCCGGCCACCGCGTAACCGTCGATCATTCGGCAACGCCGTCTCGGATCGAGTATTCGCCGGTGTTCAACGTGGCGGTGACTATGATCGACCGTCATGTGACTGAAGGACGGGGCGGCTACCCAGCCATCATCAATGCCGACACCTGGAACGCACACCCGGACTCCGACGAGGCAGCCGGGATACTAGTCACCTACCAGCAACTGGCGGAACGGGTCAACCGGTGCGGCAATCTGCTCCGGTCTTTGGCGCCCGAGCCCGGTGGCCGTATCTTGATGGTGGTCAAAGACTGCCCTGAATTCTTCTACATCTTCTGGGGAGCCATCAAAGCTGGCCTGGTGCCGGTGCCCCTGAACACCCTGCTGCGGTCCAACGACTACCAGCTCATGATCGAGGACTCGGATTGCGCCGGCCTGGTCTACTCTCCGGAATACCAGCCGGAGGTCGCCCCCGCCCTGGCCGCGTCGGGACATCATCCCGGGTTCATTCTCTGTACCGAGGGCTCCAGCGGGATGTCCGGCCTGTTGGAGGATTACTCCACAGCGCTTGAGCCCGCCCCGGCCACGGCGGACTCGGAATGTTTCTGGCTGTATTCCTCAGGCTCAACAGGCCGGCCCAAAGGCGCGGTGCACCGGCACCGCGACATAGCCGCCACTTGTGTCCATTACGCCGTGGACACCCTGGGGATGGTCCAAGGAGACATCTGTTTCTCGGCCGCCAAGTTGTTCTTTGCCTACGGCCTGGGGAACGCCATGACCTTCCCGTTGTGGGTTGGTGGGACCGCCGTGCTCAGCGGCCAGCGGCCCTCTCCAGAAATAACATTCCAGATCATAGAGGAGCACAAACCGACGATCTACTTCGGCGTGCCAACCCTCTATGCCGCACAACTCCGGGAGTTGGAATCACAGCCGCGGGATTTTTCATCCATACGCTGCTGTGTTTCGGCTGGTGAAGCCCTGCCGGCCGACATCTTACGGCGCTGGCAAGAAAAGACGGGCACGCTGATCCTGGACGGCATCGGCTCCACCGAGGCGCTGCACATCTTCATCTCCAACACCATGGACGACTACCGCCCCGGCACCAGCGGCAAGCCGGTGCCCGGCTACCGCATGAAGATTTTGAACGATGAGGACGATACCGTGCCCACCGGCGAGGCTGGAAGGCTGTTGATCCAGGGAGACTCAACCTCCACCCACTACTGGAACAACCCGCAAAAGACGGCGGAGACCATGGTGGACGGGTGGCTGAACACCGGCGACACCTACTTTGAGGACTCCGACGGCTATTTCGTCTACTGCGGCCGCAGCGACGACATGCTGAAGGTCGGCGGTATCTGGTGCTCTCCGGTGGAGATAGAGAGCCGCCTGATCGAACACCCCAAGGTGCTGGAGGCCGCCGTCGTGGGCCGCCCCGACACCGACGAACTGATCAAGCCCGAAGCCTTTGTGGTGTTGAACAACGCAGGCGACGCCTCCGATTCCCTGGCCGACGACCTGCTGAAGCACTGCCAAGACGGGCTGGCCCGCTACAAATACCCTAGGTGGGTCAACTTTGTCGATGAGCTTCCCAAGACCGCAACCGGAAAGATCCAGAGGTTCAAGCTCCGGCCAAACTGAAAATCGTTGCCTCCGGTACGCCAACAAAAAGAGGCGTCCCAACTGGGACGCCTCTTTTTTACGATCCGTTTAGAAAAGAATCGAGTTTGATCTTCTACTGGGGAGTGGTACCAGCGGTCCCGTCGGGTTGAACATATAAACCAGTGATCGGACCGACCTTTGAGTTGTAAAGATCAACTGATTCAGACCCAAATCCGCCGGCGCGGTCAGCCCACTTAGGAATCACTGAATTCTTCGCCGCGTCCTTGATGATCACCAGCATCTCAGGGGTGAAGTTGGAGTGTTTCATCCCCAATTCAATCAAGTCCCCTTCCGACTCAATATCAGAGTTTAGAGCAGCTTGTTTTGCCCGTTCGGAGTGCAAAGCACCTTCTTCCAGTAGTATGGCCTGGAAGTCAGCGGGAAGGCTGGCCCACTCTGTGCCATTGAATGTGATGAAAGTCTCAGCGAATGTGCCGGGGACGGGACCGGTCAGGTAATCAGTTACCTCGAACCATTTCTGTCCCACCGCGCAGGACCCGCAGGTGACCGCGCCGTCCAAGACACCGCGCTCCAGAGCCGGGTAAACCTCCGCGAATGCCATCGTCTGAGGATCAGCGCCCAGGCCGTCTGGACCAATCAGGTCAGAGAGCACGTTGCTGTGAGTTCGAGTCTTGACGCCTTTGAAGTCTTCCAGGGTGTTCAGGGGGCCTTTGGTGAAGAAATAGTTGGACGAATAGTAGTTGAAACCTACGATCTGTCCGCCGCCCGTCTCTCTCTTCACCAGAGCCTTAATGTCCTCCTGGAGGGCTTCGGAGGCTTCGAACCACTGGTCCACCGACTCATAGACGCCCCAAAGGTTGGCTGCTTCGAAGATTGGGAACTCACCGCCGACGAAACCGCTGTAGATCTCGCCCATTCCGATGGTGCCATCCTCAAGTAGGCGGATCATGTCGAATCCGCTGATGCCTAGCTCAGGGTAGGAACTCAATTGAATCTCAATCTGTCCGTCAGTCCGGGTTTTGACGGCATCCAGGAATTCTTGGATCACCTTGCACGGAAGCAGGGTCCGGTTCACACAAACATATTGGAACTCGAACGATGCGCCCGTGGTGCCGGTGCTAGTGGTGGCAGCCACGGTAGTGGTGGCAGCCACGGTAGTGGTGGCAGCCACGGTAGTGGTTGTGCTACCACTGGTAGTGTCGCTACTGGTCACGCTGTCATCATCACCGCCGCATGCGGCCAAGATCAACATAAAGATGCCGATCAGGACTGGAACCGTAAACTTGTGCAACTTCCTCATCGTGTTGCCTCCTCTAGAGAATTGGCCACATCGCTGCGGTCATTTTAGTCGGATCCGTCGGCGCCACCCCTTAAGTGCGTGGTGCACAGAACCCCAAACCTGAGAGATACTTCCCCTCGTTGCCTACGGCACGTACAATCTTTCGCGTATCCGAACCGTTATACTCCCAGCCTGCGCAAGGACGCACCTTCGCGCGCCTAATCCGCGGATTAGGGAAGCAGATAGGGAAATATAAGTTATTCGTATTCATGATGTCAACTTTTCCCTACGGAATTTATACCGATCCGAATTTCTGTAACCGGTTAAAAGGCAAAACCCTCCGCAGGCCTCCTGAATATGGTTACATAATCGCGGAAAATCTAAGCAAAACGAACTGAGTTATTAGGTTTCGAGTGATATTTGCAGAGTTTCTTACTATATACGGCAACGCTAACCTCTGATTGGAGAAGAGTATGCCCATTGACGACCTCTTATCCAGGGCTCTGGACCTGGCCGCCGTGAAGGGCGCATCCTACTGCGATGTGAGGCTGGTTGAGACCAACCAAGAACGGTTCGTAGTTCGAAACGGGGTGGTCGACACCATCAGCAACGATGAGTCTCTGGGTGTCGGAGTGCGGGTGTTAGTGAACGGATCGTGGGGCTTCGCGTCAACCAATATAGCCACCCCGGCCGAGGTTGACCGCGCCACCGGTCTGGCCGTGGAGATCGCCGCGGCATCGGCCCAGTCCAGCAACGGCCCCGTCTCCTTGGGCCCGCCGGTAACCAGCCGGGGAGTCTATACCACCCCGATCAAGATCGACCCATTTTCCATATCATCGGAAGACAAGCTGGGGTTGCTGCTGGAAGCCGACCAGCGCATGGGTTCGGTCAAAGGCATATCGGCCCGTATGGGAAACTTGATCTTCATCAAGGAGCATAAAACCTTCGCCAACAGCGAAGGTGCACTCGTCGAACAGACCATCTACGAGGCCGGCGGCGGCATCATGGCCACCGCCAGGGGCAGTGGCGAGGTACAGCGCCGCTCCTACCCGCAATCCATGCGGCAGCAGGGCTGTTCTGGCTGGGAATTCGTTGCCGCCATGGACCTGCCGGGCAACGCCGAACGCACCGCAACCGAAGCGGTGGAGCTGTTGTCCGCAGAGCACTGCCCTTCCGGACTCACCACATTGATCGTCGGCTCTTCTAAGTTGGGACTCCAGATACTCGAGTCCTGCGGGCA
>JAKUQE010000141.1 GCA_022450395.1 Dehalococcoidia bacterium
CTGGTAGTTCTCTAATATTGCGATCACCACCCGGGGCAGGGCCAGCCCGGAGCCGTTGATGGTGTGGGGCAGTTGGGGACGGTCACCCTGGGCGGGCCGGTAGCGGATGTTGGCGCGCCGAGCCTGGAAGTCGGTGCAATTGGAGCAAGAACTGACCTCCAGCCACTCCTGGCAGCCGGCGGCCCACACTTCTATGTCGTAGGTCTTGGCGGACTGAAACCCGATGTCCCCGGTGCAGAGTTGCAATACCCGGTAAGGCAATTCCAGTTTCTGGCACACGTCCTCGGCGTCGGCGAGCAGCGTTTCCAGTTCATCTTCAGAGGTTTCCGGGGTGACGAACTTGTACATCTCCACCTTGTTGAACTGGTGCACCCGCTTGATGCCCCTGGTGTCACGGCCGGCCGCCGCCCGCTCGTTGCGGAAACAGGGAGTTTGAGCCACGTAGCGGAGGGGCAGGCTATCCGGCGGAATGATTTCGTCCCGGTAAAGATTGGTGATGGGTACCTCGGCGGTGGGAATCAGCCACAGGCCGGCTTCCTCGTCGTGGTACAAGAAATCGCTGAACTTGGGAAGATTTCCCGCCCCTTCCATCACCTCGCGCTTGACCACTGCGGGAACCATGACCTCGATATAGCCGTGCTGCCGTGTGTGTAGGTCCAGCATCCAGGCGATGAGGGAGCGCTCCAGCTTAGCGCCGGCGCCGAACATGGTGTAGAAGCGGCTGCCGGAGATCTTCACTCCCCGCTCGAAGTCGATAAGCCCCAACCGCTCACCCAACTCCCAGTGGGGCACCGGCGTGAAATCCAGAGTAGCAGGCTCGCCCCATTGGCGGATGATCACATTGGACTCTTCGTCCAGCCCTTTGGGAACGTCAGGAAGGGGTATGTTGGGCAGGCGCATCAAGATGGAACTGATCTGCTCCTCAAGCACGCCTGCGTCCTGCTCAAGCCGGCTGATCTGATCCCCGACTTGGCGCATCTCGGCAACGACTTCCGGCGGAGGTTCCTGACCGGCGCCACGAGCCTGGCCTACTTGGCGGCTAACCTGGTTACGCCGCGCCCTCAGTTCGTCTGCTTCGGTGATGGCCTGCCGCCGGTTGGTGTCCAGCGTCAATAGCTCGCCCAAAGGGTCTTCCTCGCCTCTGGATTCCAGGGCGCTCTTTACGAAGTCAGGGTCTCGGCGTATCAGTTCGATGGATAGCATATCAATTATGGCGGAGACTGCCCTCACCCTGGCCTGCGGCCACCCCTCTCCCTGAGGGCGAGGGGACGGGGGTGAGGGGGAAACGCCTGCTTTCATCAGTCTTGCCGGATATCATTCGGAATCATCCTTTTGTCCTGATTGGATTGTCCGCATCTGAGGGAACAGCACCACGTCTCTGATGGACGTTTGGCCGGTCAATAGCATCACCAGACGGTCGATGCCTATGCCCAGGCCGCCGGTGGGAGGCATGCCGTACTCCAGGGCCAGGAGGAAGTCGTCGTCTAAGCGGTCTGTTTCATCATCGCCTAATAAGAGCCGAAGCGATTCCTGATCCTCGAATCGATCCCGCTGTACCTGCGGGTCGTTCAGCTCGGTATATGAGTTGGCGATCTCCATGCCGGCGGCAAAGCCCTCGAACCGCTCCACGTAGCCGGGAGTCCCCGGCTTGGCTTTGGCCAATGGAGACATGACCTCTGGGTAGTCCAGCATAAAAGTGGGTTGCACCAGATGGGGTTCTACAAAGGTTGAGAATAGCTTGTCGATCACCTTTCCGCGGCTGTCCTTGGGTTCAATATCCAAGCCCAGTTCGGCGGCCCGCTGTTTAAGCGACGCGTAATCGGTATATGCATCGATGTCGATGCCGCTTCGGTCTTTTAACTCTTGCCTAAAATCGAGCCGCTTCCAAGGGGGCGTGAAGTCTATCAGATGGTCTCCGTATTGGATTTGGTTGGTGCCCAAGACCTCCAACGCAACGGTGGAAACCAGGGATTCAACCATAGCCATGACATCGTTGTAGTCGGCGTAGACCTGGTAGCTCTCCAGTAGGGTGAATTCCGGGTTGTGGTCTTGGTCGATGCCCTCGTTGCGAAAGACGCGGCCAATCTCGAATACCCGGTCGAACCCGCCGATGATCAGACGTTTCAGATATAGCTCGGTGGCGATGCGCAGGTATAGCTGTTGGTCCAGAGTGTTGTGGTGGGTGATGAACGGGCGGGCGTGGGCGCCTCCCGCAACCGGCACCAGAATAGGCGTGTCAACTTCCAGAAACCCCTGGGTTTGGAAGAAAGCCCTGATCCGCTCGATGATCCGGCTGCGCATGGCGAAGACGGGCATGACTTCGGGATTGGCGATCAGGTCCAGGTACCGCTGCCGGTACCTGGTTTCCACGTCCCTCAAGCCGTGGAATTTCTCCGGCAGCGGCCGCATGCCCTTGGAGGTTATGGTTAGTTGGTGGGCCTCGATGGTGATCTGGCCGGTTCGGGTGCGTATGACCGGACCGGATACCCCCAAGTGGTCGCCCAGGTCCAGGTCCTTGAGCAGTTCGTAGGCTTCGCCAAGCACGTTCTGCCTGAGCAATGCTTGGATAGTGCCGGAACCGTCCCGAAGGTCCAGAAAGGCCGCCCGTCCCATGACGCGCATGGACATGATTCGGCCGCCCAAGGAGACGCTGGTGGTGGCGGATTCGGGCGGGTCACCGCTCTCCACGGCTTCGAACATGGCGGTAGCGGCGGCGTTGTCGCAGGTCCGGACGAAACGTGGCGGGTAGGGGTCGATTCCGCTCTGGCGGAGGTGGTCGAGTTTGCTGTAGCGGCTGGCCAGCAGGCCTTCTTCTCGGTCGGGCATGTCAATCGTTGGAGGCTATGTGAGGATTATTCAATTGCCAATACTTCGAGCCTGATTTCGCCCGACGGGACGTTGACCTCGGCTACATCGCCGACCCGTTTTCCCAACAGGCTTCGGCCGATGGGAGAAACGTTGGATATCGTTCCTTTGGGAGGGATCTGCTTCGGCGCTGCCGACGATGGTGTATCTGAAGGGCCGTCCGTCTTGGTCCATTACGGCAATGGTGGTTCCTACCTCGACCGTGTCCCGGCCGCCCTGGTTTTCTTCGATGATGACGGCATTGTTAATCATGTTGTCTAGGGTAAGGATGCGCTCTTCGGTGAAACCCAGCTCGTTCTTCGCCTCCTCGTATTCGGCGTTGCTGACGGTGCCGCCCCTTTCGCGAGATTGCTGGATCCGCTCGGCGATGTCATGGCGGCGCACGGTCCGAAGGTGTTGCAGGTCGGGCTTCAGGTTTTCCAGCCCTTCCCGAGACAAGTAGCTGGGCTGTGCCATGATTGCTTCCTCCGGATAAAGGGGGAAAAACAATGTGGGAGAGAAGGCCGGTGCGGCGCTCTCACCCCAAAGCCGATTGTAGTCTCCAGCAAAGGCGTTGTAAAGCGTGCCCGGCGGAGACGATAGGACGTGGGGGAATCAGGGGATGGACGGGGCGGGCCGCCGTAAGGGTGAGGCTGATGAATTGACAATGTTTATAGCTGTCATTAGGATTCTTTATATGGCAACCAATTCCGTTAACGTCTCGATTTGGCCGGGAGCCGGCTTTACGTGAGTCCAGACCTGTGGGGCCTGGACCGTTCAGCGGTCCCACCGGGCGCGTTTCGTCTAACCAAGCTACTGCTTCTTTCGCCGCGATCTGCTGCCGTCCTTGCCCCCAGGTAAGCCGTTGGACTACCACAATACTCCTTGGATGCGTCTTTGGTATTCCACGTGGTTTTCCCAAGCAAGTTCGACAGAAGGTAATCGTTGCTCATATCCAGACGATATTTCAGAGCTACTTTGGTGTCCTTTTTCCTGCTGGCTATGGCGGCTACGGCCTGCTCCGGAAATCAGGAACAGTTGATTTTGAAAGTCGGGGGTATCCCCGACCAAGATACGTCTCGCCTGGCGCGAAGGTACCAGGTATTTTCGGATTACTTATCGCGGCAATTGGGGGTGCCGGTTGAGTACACCGCCAGCGTGGACTATGCCGCGGTAGTCACGGCTTTTACCCAGGGCGAGATTGACCTGGCCTTCTTCGGGGGATTGACCGGGGTGCAGGCGCGGCTGCAAAACCCTGGAGCTCGTGTTATCGCCCAAAGGGAAAACGATGCCCGGTTTCACTCCAAGTTCATCGTCCGCTCTGGGCTGTCCATAGACTCGTTGACCGGCCTTAAAGAGCAGGCTAAAGAGTTGACCATTACTTTCGGCAGCGAAAGCTCCACCTCCGGGCACTTGATGCCCCGGCATTTCCTGATCCAGGCGGGGATAGACCCGGATCGGGATTTCCGGTCCCTACCCAACTTCTCCGGCTCCCACGACCTGACCTGGTACCTGGTATCCAGCGGCTCATTCGACGTGGGAGCGCTAAACGAAGATGTTTGGGGCCGGGCGGTTCGGGACGGGAAGGTTGACGCCGGCAAAGTTCGGGTTTTCTATACGACGCCGGAATATTTTGATTACAGCTGGACGGTTAGCGCGGAGTTGGAACGGATCTACGGAGAAGGGTTTGCCGATGAGCTTCGCGCCGCCCTTCTGGCGCTGAACCCGCAAGAGCATGGCGAGATCTTGGACCTATTCAACACCCAGCGATTTATTGAGAGCAACAACGCCAACTACGGGGAGATCGAGGCGGTGGCCCGGAATCTAGGAATCGTCCGATGAGCATGAATAAATCTGATTCGGATCACCTGTTAGTGGCCACCGGAATCTCCAAGAGTTTTGGACGTGTCCAGGCCCTGGCCCCGCTGAGTTTGACAATATCCCAAGGGGAGCGGGTGGCTTTGGCCGGCCCCAGCGGTAGCGGCAAGACCACCTTGCTGTACCTGCTGGCCGGCATCATCCAGCCCGACGCCGGGGAGGTTTTCCTGGCGGGACAAGACCTGGCGCGCCAGCGGCCGGGTAAAGAAAAAGCAGGCCTGGTGGGCCTGATACACCAGCAATACGACCTAGTGCCACATCTGCCGGTGCTACACAACGTGCTGGCTGGGCGGTTGGGCCAGTGGAGCTTGTTCCGATCGATGATTTCCCTAGTTTGGCCCCAAGACCGCCAAGTGGCGGAAGAAGCCCTGGCCCAGATGGGTATCGCCGACAAGATTCACGAACGAACGTCCCACCTTTCCGGCGGCGAACAGCAGCGGGTGGCCATCGCCCGGCTGATGGTCCAGGGGTGTCGCGTTATCCTGGCGGATGAGCCGGTTTCTTCTTTGGACCCAGTCCGGGCCGACGACATGCTGGAGATCTTGACGGCTTTGGCCGGCGGCTCCGGGAAGACCCTTGTCGCCAGTAGCCATTCGCCCCGCTTGATGCGCAAACACTTTACCCGGGTCATCGGTCTGCGGGAAGGACGGCTGGAGTTTGACGTCCCGGCGGCGGAGGTAACGGACCCTGTATTAGAACGGCTCTACGATCTGGACCAGTCGGAAGCCGCTGTTTGGGGAGGCGGAAACTGAAGCTCTTGGAAAGCCGCCGGCTGTTGACCCTGTTGCTGGCCGGGGTCTTTCTGTGGAGCCTATCCACCGTCGATTGGCGGGGGCCGCTGATCCACACTGGCGGACTTGCCGCGTTCTTGGATTTTGTAGCCTCTCTCTTTCCACCCGAGATGTCACCCGGATTTCTTGGGCTGGCTCTGTCCGCCAGTTGGCAAACCCTGGCTTACGCCGTGGCGGGAATCACTTTGGCGGTGCTCATTGGATTTCCTTTGGGTGTGATCGCCTCTGGGTCCGTGTCTGGTTCGCCCCGAACGGGCTTGGGACTGGCGGTGGCGGTGCGGTTGATCCTGGCGGCCATGCGCTCGATACATGAACTGGTTTGGGCGGTGCTGTTCGTCGCCGCCTTTGGGTTGTCGTCATTGACAGTGATCCTGGCGTTAGCTTTGCCCTACAGCGGGATTCTGGGGCGGATCTACGGTGAGTTGTTTAACCAGGTGCCGGAGGGACCGTTGCGCGCCCTCCGGTCGTCCGGGGCCTCCCCCTTCCGGGTGCTTCTGTACGGACGGCTGCCCATGGCCTTGCCAGATATGCTGGGCTACACCTTTTACCGCTTGGAGTGCGCCATCCGGTCGGCGGCGATCATGAGCTTTGTCGGCATACGGGGTCTGGGCTACGAGATACAGCTATCCCTGCACGACCTGCTGTTCGACCAGGTGTGGACGCTGCTGTTGTTCATGGTGGGGATGGTGGTGCTGGTCGATATGTGGAGCAGCCGGGTGCGGCGGAGTTTGGTGACTTGATAGGCTACCCCCCAACGTTGCGCCTCTTCCGAGGCCGACGGCGCCCGATGACCTTTGCCCGTGCCTCCCTGTACGGGTTCGTTGTGCTGGCGTTGGTGTCCTGGGGTTACATCCTGGCGGCTACCGATAGCGGAGCGGCCGACTTAGTTTCGGCCAAGACTTGGAGCAACGCGGGCAATTTTTCCCGGCAGTTGATCGGCGTTGACTCGCCAACCCGGCCTGCCTATCTGGAAGTTGACCGCTGGCTGGTCACGGGGAGACTTGCCCTGGATACTCTGGCGATGAGCGTTCTGGCAATCGTTCTGACCGGCGTCGCCGTGCTGCCGACATTCTTGCCCGGGGCCCGCAACGTCAGTAACGGCGACTTGGGCGGCGCGCCATCCCGGTTGGGGACCCTTTTCTACCATGGAGTGCGCCTGGCCTTCACCCTGACACGGGCGGTGCCGGAACTGGTGTGGGCTATGGTGATCGTCTTTTTTCTATCGCCGGGCATCTTGCCGGGGGCTGTGGCCCTGGCGGTGCATAACTACGGGGTGGTGGGACGTCTTTCGGCGGAAGTGGTGGAAAACCTGGAGCCGGGTCCGGCCCGGGCACTTCGGTCCGCCGGCGCCAGCAACATTCAGATGCTGATCTACAGCATCTTCCCCCAAGCCCTCCCGCACTTCATCACCTACTTGCTTTACCGATGGGAGGTAATCATACGGACCACTGTGGTGGTGGGTTTGGTCAGCGCCGGGGGGTTGGGCCGGGAGTTCCGGTTGAGCCTAAGCTTCTTTCACTACACCGACCTGGCGTTGCTAATCATGTGGTACCTGATCTTGGTGATTGCCGTGGACCTGTTGAGCGCCTGGCTCAGAAGGCTGGTGACCGGGAGGGGGTAAAAGGCGCCATCAGTCGGTGGATTGTTGACGATGTGTGTGACCATCAACGCGTGTAGGGGCGGGTTTTAAACCCGCCCCTACGTTCAGGGCAAACTTTCGTGATTGGCCGGGGGAGGCGTGGCAAACCTACATCTGCACGTTGTAGACCACTTGGACTACCTTACCGTCCCGGAGCGCTTCGAAGTAGGGTTGGGGCGCCGACGGGTTTTGGATCCACCGCCGGGCAAAGTAGGCGCACATATTGGCCAGTTGTGTGCCCACTGAGTGTTCCGAGCCAACGTAGCAGAAGTTGGCCAACACGGCCGTTGAATCCATGCCATCGTCGGACTTAAGGAATTGGGTCATGAACCGGGGTTCCACGGACCTGCCGTCACCGGCGACCACCATGGCGAAGTCGGCGACGGGCCATTGGGACTCCATCAACTGGTCGCTATCCAAACCGGACATGTTCAGTTCGTCGACGAACATATTCAGGGCGAAAAGAAACCGGCCCATGGTGATCTCCGAGGGACTTTCCCACACCATGTTGGGGTCGTCCCCGTTACTGCGCACCTTGGCGAAAGCTTCCTTGTCGACATAGGCGGTGATCAGAGGGGTTTCCCGCCGGATCAGGATGCTCAAGCAGTCCTGAATAAGCTCGTGTCTTTTCTGGACAGGCCAGGATTTGAAGTCGCCGCGCCCCTGGTAGATGTCGCTGGGGCGAAGTTCCTTGGGGGTACCGGCCTCGCCAAGGGGCCGCCCGAAGTGACGCCGGCAGAGGGCGTTGAACTCACCGTTGATGGATATAGATTGAGACTCGTGAATCAGCAGGCCGACATGGACGTGGTGCGGCTGATTGGAGTCGGCGACACTTACGCCGGTATTACCGGATTCGCCAAGGTACACCAGGTACATGGAGCGGCCTCCGAACCGTGGTTGATTGTTGCGGCTACTATTGGGCCTCGGATTCGTCCTCGGATTCCGTGGAGGCTTCCGCGCCTTCTTCTTCGGCAAAGACCTCTTCCTCTATCGCTCGGAGGACCTCGATCCTTACTACCACGTCCTCAGGATCGGTCAAAAGAGTCACGTTGCCGGGTATCACTATGTCGGCAGCCCGGAGCACTCCGTCCGGATCGGTCAACATTGCCAGGTCCAATTCAAGCTCTCTAGGTACTTCCAGCGGTAACGCTTCCACGTTCAGATCGCGGAGTTGCTGCATCACCGTGCCGCCGGCCGTTCGAGCGCCCGGCGAATCGCCGATCAAGGTGATGGGCACCTGGGCCGAGACCGGCCGTGACGCATCCACCGCCAGGAAATCGACATGGAGGATGTCATCGCGCCTGGGGTCCCACTGTATCTCCCTAGCAAAGGCCAGATGGGTCTCCTGGCCACCCTGAACAGTGACCGTAACGGCCGTATTTCCCCCGGCCCTAACCAGTACGTCGACCAGCTTCGTGGTCTCGCATTGCAGTGGTTGAGGATCTACTCCCGGTCCGTAAAGGTGTACCGGAATCACACCTTGTTGGCGCAACCGCTTTACCTTTTTGCCCAGAACCTCCCTGGGCGATAACTCCAGACTGATTGACTCGGTGGTCATAGCGGTTGCTTCTCCTATTCGGGTCTGTTTTGGCGGTCGAAACGGGCCTATCCACCGGACAGGGGAGCGTTGACCGGAAGTTCTATGATAGCACCCGCAGTGCGCCAATGGAAATAAATTTCTTGACACCAAAGGTATTATGAGTGTGACTTTTGTTGGGAGGTTGTCTAATGGCGTCTCATTCCCTGGGCTTGACCCTTTACGATGCGGCAAGACAGATGGGAGTGTCTTTTTCCCAGGAAAATGAGCCGGTTGATAAGTCGGTTCAGATCGATGGGATGAACTTCCACTACCTGGAATGGGGCGACCCGTCCAACCCCTCCATTCTGATGCTCCACGGAAATAGCCAGCAGTCCCATAGCTGGGACTTCGTCAGCCTGGCCCTCTCCGAACAATTTCATCTTATTGTCTTGG
>JAKUQE010000142.1 GCA_022450395.1 Dehalococcoidia bacterium
GTCCTTGCTCCCAATGACGTCTACCACGGTACGGCGCGGATGATCAACGAGATATTCGCGCCCTGGGGACTGGAAACAACATTTCTAGACGTGACCGACCTGGCCCAAATAGAGCGGGCGATACGCCCGGCCACCAGGTTGTTATGGATCGAGACACCCTCCAACCCCCTGCTTAAGGTAACGGATATTCAGCGGGTGGCGGAGATTGCCCGAGGGGCGGGCGCCGAATGCGTTTGCGATAACACCTGGGCCACTCCGGCCCTACAGCGTCCTCTGGAGCTGGGCGTCGGCCTGGTGGTCCACAGCACCACCAAATACCTGGGAGGCCACAGCGACGTGACCGGAGGGGCCGTGGTCGGCGCCGCCGCAAACGAGCTGTTCCCCAAGGTGAAGCGGATCCAGGTTTCCGGGGGCGCGGTGCCGTCACCCTTCGATTGTTGGCTGGTATTGCGCGGCATCAGGACTTTGCCCTACCGCATGCGGGCCCATTCGGAGAACGCGGTGAAAGTAGCTGCCTTTCTCAGCCGTCATTCTGGGGTAGACGCGGTTCACTATCCGGGATTGGATGAACACCCCGGCCACCAGATCGCGGCGCGGCAGATGGAGATGTTCGGCGGCATGATATCCGTCCAGGTGAAAGGCGGCCGGGAAGAGGCGATGGCGGTGGCGGCTAAAGTGGAGCTATTCACCCGGGCGACCAGTTTGGGCGGCACGGAAAGCTTTATCGAGCATCGGGTATCCATCGAAGGGCCGGGCAGCCAAACGCCGGAGAACCTATTGCGCCTTTCTATCGGACTGGAAAACGCCGATGATTTGATCGAAGACCTGGACCGGGCGTTGGGGTGAGGTGGAATAGAAACACACTATTTTTGGATTGGCGGTGGCAGGGGCTCGGATATCGGTAAGAAGAGTTCGTGTACACGGCTGGCCAAGAGATGAGCGTTCGCGAGATCGAGATGCTCCCATTGGGCGCTAATCGCGGTCTGCCAGCCTGCTTTGGTCCGAGGACAATCCTTACCTGGAACTCGGTCGCCTAAAAAGTAAATGAAAAGCAGCCGGGTTGGGATTTGCTCACGTTGCAGGAAGTGGAGCGTTGCTATCCGGTTGGTTGCTTGGTAATAACGATGTTCCCAGTCTGCTTCCGGCCTGGCGCCTAAATACGTTTTTACTTTCTTGAAGGCCTGCTGAATCTTCGGGAGACCCCCACTGGGTTTGGCGCCGCAGTCGGACTTCATCTCCTCTAGGTTGGCCTTTGCTTCCAGCAGCAATAATTCCCGGTCTTGCCCATCTCCTATCCACCCGACAGCGTCCCAGTTGTGGATGCCCCCGCCGGTCGGCCAGAACTTCTCCCATTTGGCTTTAAGCCCCGGACGGTCGTAGAGGAACTCAAGACCTTTGAGTTCAGCGTCAGGCCATGATTTGTTGGGGGCGAAGTTGAAGTCCAACCAACAGATGGGCGCGCCCGGCTTTCCAACCGCGTCTGAGACCCGCTTGTCAAACAGCTTCCGGTGCCTTCCCATCCAGCGAAGGAGGTGGCACTCGCTTCCATAGCCGTTGCCTATATCAGCCATGAGATTGTTCTCAAACTTGGCGGAGAAAAGGAAAGTTTCTTGGACCTGATCCAGGCGTAGAGCTAAGGTGGTAGAGAGAGCGAGTAATAGAAGGAATCTTTCGTAGTTGGAAGCCAGCCAAAATTCGGAGCACTGCTTGATACACTCAAGCAGCGGCTGCTAACTGGCCTTAGTGGGATTCAAGAGCAGGACTAGGCCGGCTTAGCGGCGGTGTTGACGGCGTCGCCGGCGGGCGGCACGCTGGGCGGCCAAGCGTTCTTTCTGCGCCTTGGAGCGGAAGAAGCGGCGGTCCTTTAGCTCTCGGAGAATTCCGGAATGCTGGACTGATGCGCGGAACCGGTTGACCAGGCTCTCGGGGTTTTCCCCCTCCCTTGGGGTTACGTAGGCCATTCATGACTCCTTGTGGCTAATTCCAACTGAGCGTAATTTACCACATTATCCCGAATAAGGACAACCGCATATGACGGCTCCTTGCGAGAAAAAGTGGAGTTACCTGGAGCCGTTAGGGACATTAGGTATGGGTAAACCCCTGGACAACTATGGTGTTTTTCTAGGCTGACTTGCGTCCGCTTTCGGGGTTATACTAGCGGCAGTACGATTCCCCGTTTGTCCTGCTGGAATCAATCGGGGTACGTGGGTCATATGAGCAGCAGCGCGGGTCCGCAACGTGAGACTGAAGTCCTCAGGTTGCAGGTCGAAACATTTTATCAGGTTAACAGGTTTATCAGTTCCATCGATAACCTGGAGGACTTGCTGACCCTCATTATGCAGGAGGCGGAGGCTGCGGTGGAGGCTGAGGCCAGCTGTATCGCCCTTTACGACCAGGAGGACAATCGGCTGCACATAAAGTTCGCCTCCGGCGAGGAAAGCGAGAGCGTCCGGCATCTGAGCCAGGCTATAGAGCAGGGAATCCTTGGGGCTGCAGCATCAACCAATACCTTTGTGCTGGTGGAAGATGTCCAGAACGACCGCCGCTGGGACCCTACCAACGATAGAAGAACGGGGTTTACCACCCGCAGTATCTTGGCTACGCCCATCAAGAGACGGGACGAGCGCTTGGGCGTCCTGGAAGTGATAAACAAGCGGGGCGGCCCCAGGTTCACTGAGACTGACGGCCGGCTTTTGGAGGTTGTCGCCAACCAAGCAGCCATCGCGATTGAGAACGCCCGCTTGGTCGAGCGCATGGTCCAGTCCGAGCAGTTGTCGGTCATCGGCCGGATGGCCTCCTCCATCATCCACGATCTGAAAAAACCCATGTCGGTTATCCGGGGATTCGCCGAGTTGTTGGCCAACCCGGACATGGACGCCGCCCGGCGGCAGACGTTCTCCGACCTGATACTGGAGGACGTGGACCGGTTTCTTGCCATGACCCAAGAACTGTTGGACTACTCCAGAGGCAATATCAGCCTGCAACCGCAAGAGGTCCAGGTTGGCCAATGGCTGGACCGTATCGTCGAATTTCTTCGGGAGGACGTTGAAGCATCCAACGTGTCCCTGATCACCGAACTTGCGCATCGGGGTCTGGTGCATATCGACGCTGACCGTTTGCGCCGGGTCGTCATAAACATCGCGGGGAACGCTACCGACGCCATGCCCAAAGGCGGGACATTGACCATAAGCAGCCGAGTCCTGGGTGATTCCTGGGAGCTAGCCGTGACGGACACGGGTACCGGTATTCCTGAAGACCTCAGGCCCCGGATCTTCGAACCATTCGTAACCTTGGGAAAAGAGCATGGCACCGGCTTGGGACTGGCCATCGCCCGCGAGATCGTTCGTGGCCACGGCGGGGACATCCGGATAGTGACCAGGACCGAGGGGGAAGAAGAGGGTCAACCCTCGGGCTCCACCTTTGTCATTACGTTGCCTCTTAGCGGGATTGCCGCGGAGTAAAGCCGTCGGCCGGCCCGAATTTTTTGCTAGAATAACTTCCGTCGCTACATCAGCTCACACTGCTTTTCCTGGGGCCCTAACGTCCCTTTCTTGGAGGTGAATCCATGTCGCAAGAGCTATCCCGCATGGAGCGGCCCAGCACCGACCGGTTCAGCGGCAAAAGAAAGTTGATGCTGGTGCCATTGTTGTATGGCCCGCCAACCGGGTCCGAGGAAGGAAAGGCCATCTTGATGCGCTATTGGGATCAGGTTCAAGCCCAGTTATCGGACTTGGAGTCCAAGCTTGGCGGCTTGAGCCACATCTATCACGAAAGCCTGACTTCGGGTGGTGACGAGGGTCTGAAGCAACTGGAGGCAATGGATCAGCGGAGCCATGGGTTGATAGCCGCCAAGTGTCAGGCCGGAGCAGCCCTGGAAGCTACCGAAGATCAGGAGATTTTGATGGAGGCGTTGGACCTGCAACGGTGCTTGATGGTCCCACTGATGACCGAAAAGGTGTCTCTGGCCCTTAACGAATGGATGGCCGAACGCAACAAAAGCAGGTACGAGAAGATCGGGTCCCAGATAGATGAAACCCTGGGAGAGAACGAGCTTGGTCTACTGATGATTAACGAACGCCACCAGGTCCAGTTCGCCGAGGACATTGAAGTATTTTTCGTCGCCCCGCCGGCCCTGGCCGACTTCCGGACTTGGTTTCAGCAATGGTCTGCTCAGCAGCAACAAGCAGCGGCTAACCCACAACCTGATTCGGAGGAGCCAGAATCCGAAGAGCCGGATGCGGAGGAGGAACCGTCGCTCTAGAACCGATGGAGCAGTGGTTCGACAAGCTCACCACGAACGGGGACTGTCTTCTATTCCGTTCGTCCTGAGCTTGTCGAAGGACATCACATCGCCAGAGCAAGCTCAATCAAAGCTACTGAAGCGCCGCATCCACTCGCTTCCTAAAGTCTTCGGCTCCGAGCCGCAGCAGTCCTTGCGCCGATATAGTCACGAAGTTGGCGCCCAACTTGATGAACTCGGCGACTCCGGTGGCGTCGGCGGGGGAATTTCCGCCTACTCCCACATTTTTGCCCCCGGCCCTTATCTTGGGGATGACCTGGCTCATTAACCGCCGGACGTCGGCGGGTCCGGGATTGCCCATGCTCTGTCCTAAATCTCCCGCCGCCACGTGCAGAATGTCCACTCCGGTTACGCCCAGGATGGCGTCCAGATTTTCCACCGCCTCGGTTTCCTCCACCATGGGTATTACCAGAGTTTGGGAGTTGATCCAGGCCGTGGACTCGTCGCGAGAAACCCCCACTCCGTAGTCGTGGGCACGGCCACCGCCCACTCCCCGGTGCCCGTCGGGATAGTACCGGGCCGCCCGGGCCACGGCGTCGGCCTCCTCCCGGGTATTGATGTGAGGCACGATGAGGCCCTGCACTCCCCGGTCCAGATACCGTAGAATCGTCGCGTCGGCATGGTCCGGGATCCGGGCGATGGGCGTGATACCGAACACTTCTCCGGCTCGAACCATGTGCTCTACCTGGTCCAGGTCCATCGGACCGTGCTCACAATCAATCATCACGAAGTCGTAGCCCAGGACACCGAAGATTTCCACCTGGTCAGGGGCATAGCGGTTGATGATCGCCCCGAAGACTACCTTCCCTTCGGCCAGCTTTGCTTTGGTGGTGTTGGTACGCATGAATTCTCCTCGATTTGAACGGCTCGATTTCACCATAGAGGGCACGGAGTACGTGGAGTTATATTGTTTCCCGTGGTGACAATAAGTGGACTTCCGAAGTTAAGCTAGTTTTGCCTTCAGAAGTCTGCCGGTGGTGGATTATAACACTGGGGAGTATCCTAACCGGTAATCGCGGACCAGCGGTCCGTCGAGGTGGTTCGGCGCCTCGGGGAGCTCTAGTCATGAAAAACCGGTGTTTACAGACGGGCCGGATGTGGGCAGTGGCTCATCGCCATGGAGGAGAATGACATCATAAAGCGACTCCGTATGTCACGCCGGACTTTCTTGAAAGTCTTCGCCGTTGGCGCTGTTGTGTTGATGGGCGGGGGTTACCTACTACGCGACCGGTTTTTGAACGACGGCAATCCTTCTTCAACAGCTACTGACGTGATCAGTGGTCAACGTTTACCCATCCCAGAACTGTTAACCGGGACAGAAATGGATGGGAAACAAGTCTACGACTTGATCATGCAACCAGGCTCCATGACTTATGTGCCTGGGAAGCAAACCGCCACATTCGCCTACAACGGGAATATTCTTGGCCCTACTCTGCTCATGCACAAAGGGGCCGAGGTCGTCATCAATGTCACAAATCGATTAGGTGAACCGGCGACTACTCATTGGCATGGGATACATCTACCGGCAATCATGGATGGGGGCCCTCATCAAAGAATCGACGATGGTGATACCTGGCAGGCCCAATATACGATCATGAATGAAGAGGCCACCTTTTGGTATCACCCCCATCTGGAGGGCAAAACGGCCGAACACGTCTACCACGGTCTGGCTGGACTATTTATCGTCAAAGACCCCCAAAACGAATTGGCCCTACCCGATCGATATGGGACGGATGACATCCCGTTGATTATTCAGGACAAAATATTTAATGCTGATGGTTCGTTCAATTACCCCGGCACCCATATGGGTGTGAAAGGAGATCAGTTTCTAGTCAATGGGGCTATAACTCCAGTGTTCGACGCCCCGGCGCAATTCGTCCGTTTTCGCCTGCTTAACGGCTCCAACGCCCGAATCTACAATTTTGGCTTCAGCGATGATCGTCGATTCCATCAGATCGGCACAGATGGTGGGTTGCTAGAAAGGCCGGTGCCTTTGACTAGATTGAGGTTATCTACCGGCGAGCGAGCGGAAATATTAGTCGATTTTAGCGGTGAGGAAAATAGCCAAGTACGGCTGGTGAGCTATTCATCGGAGCTGGATAACATCAACCCGATGTGGAATTCCAATGCTCTTGATGATTCAACTTTTGACATCATGACCATTGATGTTAAGGCGGCTACTGCCAACCCCATCACTGCTCTGCCTGCCTCCCTGGTCTCTATCAACCGTCTTCAAAAAGGCCAGGCCGCCAGGACCCGGCCTTTCGTGCTAGAAATGGGTTTTTCCGGGCCCATGAAGATCAATGGAAAGAGTATGGATATGGATCGGATCGATGAGACGATCAAACTGAACGATACTGAGATTTGGGAAGTCACCAACCATTCAGACCTACCTCATCCGTTTCATGTCCATGACATCCAATTCCTGATTCTGACACGAGACGGATCGCCACCGGCAGAGAATGAATCAGGCTGGAAAGACACCGTGTTGGTCATGCCGCGCGAAACTGTCAGATTTATCACCCATTTTAGTGACTTCTCCGACCCGGTTAACCCCTATATGTTCCACTGCCACATCTTGGAACATGAAGACGCGGGCATGATGGGGCAATTTGTGGTGGTTTAGACAGACCTGGACTCGGACTTAGCGTTGCCGGAGATAGGGAACTTACTGGCTCCGGCCTCTGGAAACCTGCTCTGTCAACGACGCCAGCCATACCGGTATTTAAGGCTTGTTCCAGGCGGGTTATACCAGGGGCGGCCTACCCGGTCGTGGCGGTTTGGTATATATTTGCCTCGACGAAGATCAACGCATCATCCCACAAGCAGGTGCTCTTAATGGATCACATTTATCTCGACTACAACGCCACAACTCCCATCGACCCCCAGGTGGCCGAGGCCATGTTGCCCTATATCCACGAGCAGTACGGCAACCCCTCCAGCACCCACGTGCCGGGCGTGGCCGCTAAGCAGGCGGTGGATAACGCCCGGCGGCAACTGGCGGAGATGTTGGGAGCTAAAGAGGACGAAGTCATCTTCACCAGCGGCGGTACTGAGTCCAACAACCACGCCATCAAGGGGGTTTTCGGCGCTTACCGTGAAAAGGGCAACCACATAATTACTTCGTCGGTGGAGCACCCGGCGGTGCTGGAGGTGTGCCGTTACTTGGAAGAACAGGGCGGCCGGGTAACCTACCTATCCGTGGACGAGTTTGGCATGGTGGACGCCCAACAGGTGGCGGATGCCATCACTCCCGAGACGATACTGGTTTCCATCATGCACGCCAACAACGAGGTCGGCACCATCGAGCCTTTGGAAGAGATAGGCAAGATCACCAGGGAATGGGGAGTGCTGCTTCACGCCGACTGTGCCCAATCGGTGGGTAAGATACCGGTCAACGTGGACGATCTGGGAGTGGATCTGTTGTCCATCGCCGGGCACAAGGTCTACGCGCCCAAGGGCATCGGCGCGTTGTACATCCGTGCCGGGGTGCGCTTGGAAAAGCTGATGCACGGCGCCAGCCATGAGATGGGTTGGCGGGCCGGGACCGAGAACGTAATCGAGATGGTCGGTCTGGGCAAGGCCTGCGAGTTGGTGAAGAACAACCTGACGGAATACCACCGGCGCATGCAAACCATGCGCGACCGGCTGGAGGCGGGGATCGGCGAACGATTCGAGCACATACGGATCAACGGCCATCCAACCAAACGTCTGCCCAATACCCTCAGCGCCAGCTTCCGGGGCATGAAAGCGAACGTCATCTTGGATGAATTACAGGGTGTCTACGCCTCGGCGGGGGCCGCTTGCCACAGCGACCACGTGGAAGTCTCCAGTGTGTTAGAAGCCATGCAGGTGCCGATGGAATACGCCATGGGCACCCTGCGCTTCTCGGTGGGCAGGTACACCACCGAGCAAGAGATCGACCGCGCCCTGGAGGAGCTCGCCCGGGTGATCCAGAAACAAGCCGTTCAAAAGACCGCGCTTTAGCCTGTTATCAGAGAAAGAGAGAACTCCAAGAAAGGACAACAAAAGCCCCCCTTTCGTAAAGGGGGGTTGGGGGGATTTACCCCCTCCTCATAAGACTGGCGAAGGTTCCGCAAGGCGAATGCGGAGTAAACGAGATGGACATCCATCCAGATGGATGCCCATCTTTCACAGTTGGCTCCTAGACCGTGACGGGTTCGTGGGCCTTCAGGAACCGCCGTGCGTGTTCTACGACCTCGTCGATGCGCTCTTGAGAATCTTTCCAGGGATAGATCGTCACCTCAGCGTTCTGGGCAAGCTCTGCGACCTCCATCGCCATCTTGTATGGGTGCGAAGGTACGTCGTCGGGCGCTATAAGCAGTGGCGTCTGCATAGAACGCACGAAATCGCGTGTGACGGAGAACACGAAGCCGGGGTGGTCGGTGTACATACTGGTGAGGAAGTCACTGACCATGTCCATCGTCAAGTCAGCACGCTGCTCGCAAAGCGGCGGCCCCCAGCCTTCCATGTTGTTCTGGTAGAAAAGATTCGGGAGCTCCGGCCTGAAACCGCTGGGTTGCATCATCGCGGCCGCGACTACCCGCTCCGGGGCATTCTTGATCAGGTTGAGAATCATCGGTCCGGCGACGCAGAAGCCTATGACCCCGAACCTATGAATGCCGAGGTGATCCATCAGCCCGAGGTGGTCATCAGAGTAGGAATCCCAGGGGCGGTCGATCTCCAGCGGGCCGCTGGACTGGCCGGAATAAGCGTTGCGCCGGTCGGCGGCGATGCACCGGAAGTCGTCTTTGTACCTTTCCATAGGGTTGAAGGGCGACTGTAAGGATGCCA
>JAKUQE010000143.1 GCA_022450395.1 Dehalococcoidia bacterium
TAAGGATGGGACTCTAGAGCGTGCGGTAAAGGAGAAGAAATTGTACCCTTACCTTGTAGATGAGGCGGGAAACTGGACCGTGCGCATGGATGTTCGGAATGTACGGGTGATGGGCAGCGGCACTGGTGGCATGAGGGGTTTCAATAACGAGTGGATGACCATCAAGGGCGGCAAGATCGGCCCGGAGTTTGGCATCGGCCACCACATTGGCAACGCCGTCGACGCTCCGGTCCTGATTCTTAAGAGCTGCATCGGTAATCGTGCCTTGGGCTGGGACTTGCTGCCGCCGGGAGGTGAGGGCTTTGAGTTCACCGATGCCAAGGGTGTCACCTGGGTTCATCCCGGGTACAAGGGCACACCTGAAAAGTGGGTCAAGGGTACCGAGCCCAAGAAGATCAAGTGGTACGCCGGCATGCAATACGACGGTGATATCGCTCGGGCAAAGAAGGTGTTATCGGAACTCGACAAGTATTATCCCGGGGCCAAGAAATATGAGGTCGCCGGCTTTCTCTGGTGGCAGGGTGATCGGGATAGCCGCAGTGCCGCGCTTTCGAGCCGGTACGAGAAGAACCTGGTTCATCTCATCAAGACGCTTCGCAAGGACTTCAATGCGCCCAAGGCGAAATTCGTCTGCGCCTCCCTCGGCCAGACCAAGAAGGGTTCTGCCGATGGTGGCGGTAAAATCCTGAATGCCATGCAGACGGTGGACGGCAAGTCCGGAAAGTACCCGGAATTCAAGGGCAACGTTGCCTCCGTTTACACCCATCCGCTCTCCAAGGGCGGCAGCTCAGGCGGTCACTACAGCGGGAATGCTGAGACCTACATGAACGTGGGCGAAGCCATGGGAAAAGCGATGGTGGAACTTTTGGGGGGATCCAAATAGATCAACAGGAAAAGATTCAACTGGTGGCATGGTGAAGGTTATCGAAAAACGTATCCATACCTTATGAACCGAATCAACATCACTTTTTCATTTATCTTCTGCATTGCTTTGTCAAACGACCTCGAAGCTCAGCAGGGGAGCTCCAAGCCCGCCGTCCCCAAAAGTGACTTGTGGTTAACTTATTCAGGGGCAAAAGGTGCTGGAAAAGGCAGGCACGTTATTCTCATTGCGGCTGAGCAGGAATATCGCAGTGAACAATCCATGCCAATGTTGGCGAAAGTCTTGTCCAAACATCATGGCTTTGACTGTACCGTTCTGTTTTCTGTTAATGAAAAAGGCGAAGTCGATCCGACGATGCCGGCTCCATTCAAAGACAAAACGAAACGTCACAATATTCCAGGACTTAGGCATTTGGCCAAAGCCGATTGTGTCATTTGGCTTTCGCGGTTCATGCATCTTCCGGAAGATCAGATGCGGCACTTTTATGACTACTTCGATTCAGGAAAACCCCTCATCGCTTTGCGGACTGCAAACCACGGTTTCTGGGGAGGGTTGCAATACAAAAAAAGTGGTAAAAATATTTCACTTCGCGAAATGTTGGGTGGCTCTTTCATGGGGCATCACGGCGGTTGGCATCGTGAAGCAACACGTGGCATCGTTGTTTCTCATAACAAGAAGCATCCTATTCTGATCGGTGTGGAAGACATTTGGGGAACGTCCGACGTTTACCGATGTCACAACGACAGGAATCCTTTCCCTATGGATTGCACTTCATTGGTTTTAGGGCAGCCACTGATCAACCTCAAAAAAGATGCCCCGCCTAACACCGAAAAAGAACCTTTACCTGTCGCTTGGACAAAAACGTGGACAGGGAACAAAGGTCTAGAGTCAAAGGTTTTTCATTTCACAATGGGGTCGGCGGTAGACTTTGAAAATGAAGGGGTAAGGAGAATGACGGTAAACGCAGTCTACTGGGGGCTGGGTATGGAAAAAGAAATCAAGCCGGATAGCTCCGTTGCCATCATTGGCGACTACAAGCCGCTAAAGGCCGGATTCAATTACGAGAAGCTTGGTGTCAAACCGCGCAAGGTTGGCTATTATAAATAATCCTTCCCTTATCGAATATCGATTCTGAAAGAATAGGGATGGTTTATCCCAAGTCGCTCGGTCTTAAGGCAGGGTCTATATGGCTTTCAATGTGCAACTCCTCAGGCTCCGAGCGTGTCACAAAAAGACTAAAACAAAACGTAGACGAGCGTCACAATATATTCGCAATTGTAGTGTGCTCTTCTACCGTTTCCCCAGGAAGGAACTTGGCATGACCATTCAACTTAAATATGTTTTCGTTTTTTTTCTTTTCTCTTGTGTCGGGTGGGGTGGGGAGCAAGTTCCGGAACTCTCGCCAGGGGCGGAGGAAGCCCTTCGAAAGCTGAACCTGCCCGGCATCAAGCTGAACCTGAAGGAACGGTGCATCGACGTGAATGCGACCGTATGCCTTCACGAAGGTTTGCTGGAGTTGGTTGCCTGTACGAAAGGCAGTAAGGAGCACGAGTCCATTCTCTCCATTGCAGCCCGGCCCATGCATATCCACGCGGCCATGCTCCTGATTGGAGCCAAACCCGGGACTCCTGCCATGAGAAAGGCTCGGGACGAGGCGCGCACGCGCTGGGTTTCCGTTGAGCCTGCAGGGGATCCGATCAGCGTATCACTTGTGTTTCCTGACTCGAAAGGCAAGCCACAGGAGCATCCCATCAGCAAGTTCATTTCGCCTGCGCAACCCGATGAAATCGTGGGTGTTCTCACGAAAAAAAAGCTGGAGACATTCCCTGCAAGTTTTCTTTTCGCCGGTTCCCATCTGGTGGAGGACGGGCCTGGACCCAAAAAGTATGTTTGTGAACAAAGTGGAAACGTCATTTCCATTTCGACTTTCGGCGATGAGCTGCTCTGTCTGCCCGGGATTCATGGGCACCAGAACGATGGGCTTTCTTGGCAGGTGAACCCCGAGGGTTTGCCCAAGATTGGGAAGCAGGTGATCCTCCGTCTGAGACCGAAAGCAAAAGCTCCTCATAAAAAATAAGTTTATCGATCAAAAAATGAATCGCATAATCCTCTCCATTCTAGTTGCCCTTGCGGCCCAACCATTTACTTGGGCGGCGGGGAAAACCTTCTACAAGGATTCCCGCGGCCTCTTCTCCACGCGCCCTGCCGAAACCAAATCGCTCACCAACATCAAGCGCTTCGGCCCCGTCGGCATGGGGATCGACCTACTCCAGCCGGCCTTCGTCATTCGAATCTCCCACATCGAGGAAGGTTCGCCGGCCGCCGCGACCGGGAAACTCAAGAAGGGCCAGGTCATCGAGTCGATCAACGGGCAAAAGCTCAAGGACATCGACCCGCGCATCCAGCTGGGCCGAATCCTCGCCGCGGCGGAGGCAACCGATGGCCTGCTCAAGTTCGCCATCAAGGGCGGGGCCGAGCCGGTCACGGTGAAGGTTCCGGTGCTTGGGGCCTACAGCAAGACCTGGCCGCTCGACTGCCCGAAGTCGGACAAGATCGTTCGCGGCGTTGCAGATTACCTTTCCAAACCCGGCGCAACCAAAGGCCTTGGCGGCATCGGCATGCTGTTCCTGCTCTCGACCGGGGAAGAGAAAGACTTGGCGGTCGTGCGCAACTGGGCGCGGAATGCACCGGCGCACAGGTATCCCTGGTACATTGGTTACGGGGGCATCCCGCTTGCCGAGTGTTACCTGCGGACCGGCGACAAGGAAATCCTCACGAATATCCAGCAGTGGGTCGATAACGCGGCCAAGTCTCAGCACAACGATGCCTGGGCCGGAAGAGGGGGAGCCCTGACCACATACGGAAACGGGCACCTCAATGCGGCCGGCACCCATGTTGTTACCTTTCTCATGCTGGCCAAGGAATGCGGCGTCAAGGTACCGGACCACATGTTCCACGGCGCGCTCAGGCATTTCTTCCGGTACGCCGGCAGGGGCAATAACCCTTACGGTGACGATCGCCCGGAAGTCGGATTTGTGGACAACGGCAAGAACGGTAAACTGGCCTTTGCCATGGCCGCGGCCGCGGCCCTCACGCCGGATGGAGAGAACTCCATCTACGCGAAGGCCCGTGACGTTTGCGCGATCCAAAGTTTTTACACCACGACATTCATGCTGCACGGCCACACCGGCGGCGGCATCGGCGAAATCTGGCGCAGCGCTGCCATGGGTCTGCTCCATGACAAAAAGCCCAAACAGTACCGCGAGTTCATGGATAACCGCCAGTGGCACTATGACCTGTCCCGCCGCTTTGACGGCTCGTTCGGCATCCTGGGTGGTGCCGGCTACGACAAGGAATTGTGGGGCGTCGCCTATCCGCTGACCTATACCATCCCACGCAAAACCTTGCGCATCACCGGTGCTCCGCCCACCAGGTTTTCCAAGCCCTACCAGCTCCCCAAGCAACCGTGGGGCACGGAGTCGGACAATCTCTTCCTTTCGTTCGAAGCCGTGCCGGACAAGCAGGGCAAGAAGCAGGATTTGTCGGGCGAGACCCTGGCCGATGATTCCAGCTTGGCATTCATTCGCCGTTTCCACGGCAGTGAGCAACCCACTGATGATGAGATCCGTCGCTATATCCATCATCAGGAGCACAACATCCGCAACATTGCCGCCTTCAAGGCCCTGGGCATCAACAGTGGCTACATCGGGTGGAAATCGGCCGGGGGCAAGGTGCGCAAGGAGTTGGTGATGGAGTTTCTGAAACACCATGATCCACGCGTTCGTCGGGTCATGTTCGGGGCCATCTTGAACAAGCCGGATGCGATTACCGCTGAGGTTTTTGAGCTCGCGGTAAAGGCAGTTAAGGACCCGCGCGAATCCTGGTGGGTCAAGGATGCTGCCCTACAAGTTATCGGTCGGGGTTCTGCTGACCAGATCGTTCCGCTCGTCGATCTTCTGCTTCCGTACCTCAAACATGAGGAGGATTGGCTGAAGAACGCAACGCTCACCGCGTTAACTCCAGTTGCGGCGGACGAACGATGCTACCAACGGGTTCTCCCTGCGATCGGCGACTTGATCCGCTCAAACCAGCGCGTGTCCGTCACGAGGGGTTTGGCCGGAGGGATCCGGGCCAAGATTAAGGCGGCCGGGCCTGCGGTGCAAAAGTTGGCCACCGAGACCTTGGAAGGGACCTTCACTGGTTATGCAGGCTCTAAGACCGCTCCTGGAGGTCTGGACACCACCTCAACCTTTGAGTTCCACCTGGAAGCCATCGCCGCGTCGCTTGCCGACGTGCCGGGCGGACTGGATGTGCTCTACGAGATCGCCCGTCAGCGCAAACCAAATGACATTCTGCCCTATAAGGAGTTCTTCCTGCGTGCCGACTCAAGTCACTTCGGTCCCAAACTGAAAAAGGCGATCCAGCCGATTATTATGGAGGATTTGATCCCCGAATTTGTCGGCCGAAACCGGGCGAAGTTGCATCAATTTGCTGCCGGGGAAGTGCAGTCGGGTTATGCCGGTGGATCCCGCGATGTAATTGATGGTTTGGTCGCCCTCCACGACCGGGCCGGTCACAAGGAGTACGGCTGGAAAATGTTCATGGATTTGCGCAACGCCAAGTGGACCTACCACAGTTTCGATCCGGTTCCTTCCGAACAGGTGCCTTTTGACCAGCTCATCACGCGTTACCGCAAGGTGACCCTGCCCAAGGACATGGACAAGTGGTTTGAAACCGCCTTCGAGGGCAATGATGCGAATAACTGGGGAGCATTCAAGTGGGGCAAGAGCCCCTTCGGCCACTACATGGGCAAGCTCCCGACCGGGCCAGTCCACAAATGTGGCGCTGGTTGCATTGGCCCCGGTTGCTATGGAGGCATCAAGATCAATAGCTTTTGGGAAAAAGAAGTCCTTCTGCTGCGCCAACATTTCAAGGTCCCCCACATCAAGCCCGATCATCGTTATCGCCTTCGGGTCAATGACGGCAACCACGTCGGTTCCGGGGGCGGACACGTCATCTACGTCAACGGCGAGCAATTGATCGAGGCCAAGACCTGCAACGGGCGTGGATCGGGCGGCCTGCCCAAGGGCGCATACTTCACCAATGAGTTTATGGATGACCTGCGTGGCGGCAACGTATGCATCGCGGTGATGACTTTCCTGCGCTATAACGACAAGTACAAGGTGAAGCCGAAATCGCCGGTTCCCCAGGGCAAGTTCAGCCTGCATATCGAGGAACAAAAGCTGCCACCGATGGGTGATGATCTTGTCTTGAAGTCGGCCACCCTGGTTCCCATGTTGTCCTCAGAGTGGCAGGCCAAGCAGGATCCGAATGACCGGGAACAGTCAGCCTCGGCTGTTAAGTTCCGTTGGGATGGACAATTCATTGCCAATCCGGAGATTCTCGGTAACTGGAAGGTCATCACCGAGGTGGCGGAGATCGACGAGTTCGATCCAACAAAAAAAGTTGGCAAAGCCCGGAATCCTCTGTTCTCAACGATGAAGTTCAAGGAGGACGGAAGGACGGAGGACCCGACCTGGCTCTGGTCGGCCGATACGCTGATGGATTTGAACAAGTACCAGGCCCTCAAGATCGTCCCCAGAACCTTCGCCGGAGACCTTTATCTGTTCATTGAGGCGGGTGGATTTGGCACACGAAACAAGCCGGGTTGGAGACCAAAGTGGTACGTGATGAAAAGCCAGGCTAGGTGAAGAATTGGGAGCCGGCCGCCGTGCCGTTCAGGACTGACAACATTGATTTAACCAAAAACCAACCAAACAATAATGAACCCATACCATATGACCCGATTATTTCTGGTTTCACTCGCTTCAGTGCTTCTCCACCTCCCAACCCATGCTGCTGAGGTTCCATTCCCCTTGCCCGACCCGGACGGCAAACCGGGCGATGCGACAAAACCAGTCAAGGTCTACGTCTTGGCCGGTCAGTCCAACATGGTCGGAATGGGGGACCTCAGCGGGGCGAAGAACGTCTACACCGGCGTTTATCTCAGTTCTGATCCTGCTGTTCCCACTGGAGCGTTCCAGATTTATCGTGTCGGCAACTACAAGACCTCCCCGCTGGCCGTTTATCTCCCCAATGGTAAGAAGACCGATAAGCCGATTGCCGAAGGGCAGTTGGAGGTGCCTCAACACGGGGTTTATCAATTGCACTGCGGATTCGGTGAGAGTTCCTACAACGTCATGCAACTCGACGGCAGGGAAGTCTACCGCCGCGAACCGGGTGGCAAGCTGGTCAAGCAGGACGTCACGCTCCAACCCGGCAAACGCTACAAGTTCAAGATCTCCGGTTTCAAAGGCACGCCGCCAAGGTTCTGGATGCAGAAGATGGATCTCTTGGGCAACGGTGACCTCGAGGCGGTGGCCAAGCGGGAAGGAAAGTTCCCCTGGCTGGTCGACGGGGACGGCAAGTGGACGGTTCGCCACGACGTTTACTTCCAGGAGGCGCGGCTGGCGAAGGACGGCAAGGGCTCGCCGTTGAGCGCCACCTCAAACGGCAGGTCCATCGGGCCGGAACTCGGCTTCGGTCACGTGCTCGGCACGTTCCATGACGAGCAGGTCCTGCTGATCAAGACAGCCCAGGGCAATCGCTCGCTGGGTTTTGATTTTCGTCCGCCATCAAGCGGTCGAACCGACCCCGACAACAAGTTTGAATCAGCCGAATACAAGCTGATGGTCGAGGGCGTGCGCAAGACCCTGGACAACATTGCCAAGATCGTTCCCGGCTACAAGGGCCAAGGCTACGAGATCGCCGGCTTTGTCTGGTTCCAGGGCCACAAGGACAGCGGCGCCGAGCAGTCGATTTCGGAATACGAGAAGCATCTGGTCAACCTGATTAACGATGTCCGTAAGGAGTTCAAAACGCCGAAGCTGCCGGCGGTGGTCGCCACCATCGGGTTCGGCGGACACAACATGCAGGATAAGTTCCTGAGGATCCTGAAAGCACAAATGGCAGTCGGCGACGTGAAGCAGCATCCCGAGTATGCCGGCACGGTGGCCTCGGTCGATACCCGCGATTTCTGGCGTGAGATCGACGAATCGCCAAGGAACCAGGATTACCACTACCACCGCAACGCCGAGACCTACATGCTGATCGGTGACGCCCTCGGCCGCGCGATGGTCGGGCTGCTGGGCGGCAAAGCGGAACCGTTCCCGCTGGCCCCCCGGCCAAAACGCGTTGCCGGGAAGCAGACTGCCGAGCCATCGGACGAGGAAAAGGCCGCCGCACAGAATGCGCTGAAGCCAATTATCCTCGATGGTATCGCGGCTTCTTATATTTCCAACCCGCGCTATAACAAGGCCCTGCTTCAAGAGGCCGCTGGCGAACGGCCACAGCGCCCCAACCAGTTCCTGCGTGGCGCGATGTACGGACTCGAAAACTGCTACCGTGCGGCCGGAATCGACGACTACGATTGGCATCCCTTCGGCCCGGACCTCAATAAAGTGCAGTGGGGTTACTACAGCTTTGACCCAAAGGAGGGCCAACCCAAGGAGAAAGGCAACCGCTATCGCAAGGTTACTTATCCCACAGGCATGGAGAACTGGATCATGCCCGCTTTCGATGCAGGTAAAGCCGGCTGGAAGAAAGGCCTGCAACCATTCGGACAACTGGATGGCAAATTGGCTGCGTTGTCCGAGACGTGTAACGCTCCTTTCTGCCGTTGTGGCGATAAGCCAAAGACACTGTGGGGAAAGGAAGTCCTGCTGGTCCGTGGCACGGTGGACCTTCCGCCACTGAAGAAAGGTCACCGTTACCGCATTGTGGCGGGTGGAGCCGCTCACGTGAATTCCGGCGAAGGTTACGCGATCTACGTCAACGGCAAGTTGCTTGCTGAGTCAAAAACCGGAGTCGCGGTAAGGCAGGGAGGGCAACCCCGCGGTGCTCATATCTACAGCGATTTCCTCGACGAATTCAAAGGCGGCAAGGTCACCCTTGCGGCGACCAGCTTCCTGCGCTACAACCATCCACGTCGCGGTCTTCAACCGCCGCGCGGTCATATCTCCCTGCAAATCGAGGAACAAAAGCTGCCCCCACTGAAATCGGATAATTATGGGCAGAAACCACATCTCCAGTATCACAGGTGCTCTCCGAGTGTGTCGCAAAAAGACACAAAAAATACGCAAACAAGCGCAACA
>JAKUQE010000144.1 GCA_022450395.1 Dehalococcoidia bacterium
CCAGAATCCACGTTCGTAGTCTGGGAGCCGGTCCAAGTCCGGGAGGGGTACCCCTTCCAGGGGTCCTGACATCGGACGGGACTTGATGTTTTGATCTTGCTGCTGCGTCATGAATCTATCCCCTGCGAATGATTACGGCGGCGCTCAGTTGGGCAACGCTACTGCATGAGAGCACTCTATCGATTGTCTTGTTGGGCGGCTGAGCGGTGGAGGCGCCCCGGATTAACCGCACCGCTTCCTGGGTATGCGTGAGCCCATGGATGTAGGCCTCAGAGTGGTTGCCGCCATGGGTATTGATGGGCAGCGTCCCATCGAACCTTATGTTTTGCCCCCCCTCCACGAAATCCTTGGCCTCACCGAGGGGCACGAAGCCGTAGGCCTCCAGGTTAATCAGACAGAATGGAGTGAAGTGGTCGTAGAACATCATGGCGTCGATGTCGGAAGGCCCAAGCCTTGCTCTAGCCCAAAGGTCTCGGGCTGTATTCGTTGATTCGGCCACAGAAATGTCGGGCCGATAGATAACGCCCTCGTTCTGGGGACCCGAGCCCTGGGCGGCCGCCTCCACCAGAGTCAGGGTGTCGGCGTGCCGTAGGTCTCTGGCCCGGTCTGGCGTAGTCATGACTATGGCAGCCGCGCCGTCGTTCTCTTGGCAGATGTCCAGCAGATGTAGCGGGTCGACCACCATGCGAGAGTTCTGGTGGTCATCCAGCGTGATTGGGTCCCTGCGAAGAGCGCGAGGATTGCGGGAGGCATGTTCGCGCAACGTCACGGCCACCCAGCCGAAATGCTCGCTCGTGGCCCCGTACATGTGCATGTAGCGACGAACAAACATGCTGAACTGGTGCGCGGGAGCCAAGCTACCAAAGGGCGCGGCAAAGGCCTGCTGGCCGCCCGCGATTCGCTGGGGGGTTCTGGCCTGGCCCAGCCTCATCTGGGAGCGGAGATTGGCAGCCCGGAAGCAGACGACGTAGTTGCAATAACCGGCGGCGATAGCTGCAGCTGCGTGGCCCACCACCGCGTTGCCGGCCCCGCCGCCGTAGGATACAGACTCCCAATGACGTAGGTTCTCGATTCCCAGCGATTGAATCAGCATCGTCTCCTGGTTGGTGTCCATCTCATAACGGACTAGGCCGTCGATCTGATGGGGAGAGATACCTGCGTCATCGCAGGCTGCCTTGATCGCCTCGCTTGCGAGTTGAAGCTCGCTGCGCCCGGAGTCGAAGGAGAACTCGGTCTCGCCGATTCCAACGATGGCAGCCTTGTCCCTGATTCCGTTGATGTCCGCGGAGCTTGTCGTCACTGCCATCCACCCCCTAAGCTTCTTCCCAGTCTACGATACCCCGTTGTTTGTAATCCTGGATCTGGTCATCGGTGTACCCCAGCTCCTGCAGCACCGGCCGGGTGTGTTCACCTCTGAGGGGCGCGGGGCCAGCCTTGCCTTCGGTTGCCGAGAACCCAACCACCGGCGTATAGCGCCAGAACTCGCCGTAACGGGTGGCTTCCACCTGTTGCAGGAAGCCGTTTTCTCGGACGTGGCTGTCTTCGTTGAAGAAATGATACATTCCTCTGTCCTCGGCCTTGACGCAGGCGACATCGGCATCGGTTAGCAACTTCTCCCACTTCAAGGGCTCTCTGGCTGAGAACACCCCGGTCAGCTCTTCGATTAGGGCGTCGTCGTGCTTTTCCCGTGCCGTCCGAGTCGAGAATCGGGTGTCCGCTAAGAGGTCTGGCCGCCCGATGGTCCTGCACAGAGCCTGCCATTCCTCTTCGAAAGGGCAGGCGAGAAAAACCCAGCCACCTTTTGCGCGGTACAGCCGGTACAGAGCGTCAAGGCCGTACCCGTCTCGGTCCGGCAGGCGCCGGGAGTCCTTGCCTTGGTGCCAGTAAAAATCATCGGCATTTGCGTAGGCGTTGGCCGCAATCATGGTTGATTCAACGTATTGGGCTTTTCCGGTGCGCTCCCGGGCGTAGAGTCCCAGTACCAGTCCAACAGAGTTGACCATCGCGGTAGTGTGATCGGCAGTGCCGTCATTTGCGCGTTTGAGCTGCGTGGACACCGCGATAATCTCATCGATAGTCATCGGCTGCTCCGGTGGCGGGAATGAATCGCGTCCCATCTGGGCCACGCCACCGCCGGAAACCGCTCCTGCGATGGGAGCCATGGAGGGCCGGTGAGAATACGGGCCGGTGGAACCGTAGCCTCCGGCATAGAGGTAGATCAAATTCGGATTGATCTTGGTTAGTTGCTCGTAGCCTATGCCTGTGCGCTCAGGGGCTCCCGGCCGCATGCTGTGAAGCAGCAGGTCGGCCTTGGCCGCTAGCTTGTGCATTATTTCCTGGCCTTCCGATGTCTTCAGGTTTAGACATACTCCCTCGGACCCAGCCATGGTGCGTTGAACGGAAATGCCCTGCAGACCCTGCCTCCCCCAGTCACCGTCCAGGGCCTCTATGCGAATCACCCGGGCACCCAACTCCGCCACCAGGGCACACCCCAGCGGACCGTTGATCACCGTTCCCAAGTCCAACAGGGTGATACCCTCCAGAGCAGTTTTTGGCATAGGGCTGTAGGTGCCTTTGGCAGCCGGTTTGGTGACCATTTCAAGGCGGGCCAGGACTTCATCGGTGTGCTGGCCGGGCTCAGGAGCTGGGCCCTTGGCGCTGCCCGGAGTCTCCGACATGATTACCATTGGACCGAGCTGACGCATTTCGCCCACCCCGGAGTGATGCACGGTGCACACGTGGCCATTGTGCAAAATCTGAGGATGGTCCAACGCAGCTTCAGAGGTCATGTACGGTTCCGCAGCCACATCGGACGCCTCCCCCGCAAACAGGCCCATCCAGTCGTCCAGGGTCTTTTCCTGTATCTTCTCCAGCATCATCCTTTCCAGTGATGCCACGTGTTCCTCAGCCAGGAATGGAGCGGTCTTGTAACGCGGGTCGTCGTAAAGAAAGTCCAACTCCAAAGAATGCATCATGGAACGGAATAGACGTTCTACGATGTTCCCCAATTGGATCCAACGCCCATCTCTGGTGCGTGCGGGCAGGTAACCCGTGGGGTTGGGACGCCCAATGCCTACCCTGGGGTCCGGTGGATGGGTCTCCGGGTCCTTTGCGATCATCTGGCCATGAATCCAGGAAATGTGGTCGTATGTAGTGATGGTCTTGAGCATGCTGGTTTCAACCATCTGCCCCCGTCCGGTTTTCTCCCGCAGGTACAGGGCGGTGGTGATACCCCGGATGAGGGCCGTCGCCGCCGAGTGGCAAACACCCTGTACCACCACGTAATTGGGTCCCTCCCTTGTGTTTTGCCCCGCAAACATCATCATCCTACCGGTCTTGGCGGCTACCACCGCGTCATACCCCTTGTAGTTAGCATAGGGACCCTCCGCCCCAAAGCCCGTCAGCGACGCGTAAACCAATTCCGGATGATTGGCGCCCAGAGTTGCGTAGTCGATACCCAGCCGCCGAGTCACACCGGGACGAAAACTCTCGATCACTACATCCGAGAGTCGCGCCAGCTTGTGTGCCTTCTCCCGGCCTTGCGGGGTCTTTAGGTCGAGAATGACGCTTTTTTTACCCCGGTTCCACTGGATGGCGCCGGACGATCTCCTGAATTTTTCGTCAGACGGGGCTTCCACCTTGATTACTTCGGCGCCGAAGTCCGACATCACCATGGTGGCGATGCCTCCGGGCATTCCTCTTGTGAAGTCAAGGACCGTGATCCCATCGAAGACCTGCGCCATTACTCTCCTCCTGATCCGGGTTCCGGATAGCCTGATATTAGGCTTGGTACGGTCATTCTAATCCGCGAAGGCATGGATCTGCGCCGCAGGGAACGTGTAACTCGAAGTCAACAACTAGGATGACTGGGAGGATAACCAACCTGCCGATTACCGCCGAGAAGGTGTTCTCAAACCTGGAACGCAAGTATTAATGAATCTTGCCTAACCCGTGCCCCGTAGAAAAATCGAGGTGGGTGCATTAGTTAGGATTTGCCGACTCCTCTGGCAGGACCGGATCGATCAACCATCTTTCTGTCTTAGCGATGTATTGAGCAGGATCAAGCTCAGGGTCTACCGCAGCCCGTTCTGGTGACCCGTAGTAAGCCGATTGCTTGTCGTCCCAGTCTTCGGGCCCATCATAGGACACTATCCACACGAATTCGTTCCGTTCTCTGATAACCCAGGCCTTGGGGATGGTGAAACCGAACTGGTAGTGCAGCGGGTATACAAACTTCTTCCAGCCCTCTACAAAGTCATCCAGTTTTCCGCGATTGATGGTATAGATCCGCAATTGTGAAATCATTTCCGTTTTCCTTCTCCATTTGTGCTATCTTCCTTTGACCCGGGTCACTGCGTGCGACGTGGCGGTCCGTGCCAAATTCACATGCTCCAGGCCCTCCTCGAAAGTGATGTAGCGTCCTAAAAAAGCCGAACTGATGATGCTAACACTATATGTCAAAGAATAGCGTGGAGGCTACGAACTTGAGGTCGGGGACCCTGGGTTTGATGTAGGGGCCGGTGTTACAATCGCCAGCGGTTAACCAGCCCTGAATCGGGAGACATGACATGCGATTAGAAGGCAAAGTAGCCTTGATTTCTTGGGCGGCCAGCGGAGTTGAAACAGAACGGGCGGGGTACGACGCCCCGCTCAACGCCGGGGGAGCACACCTACAATGCGCAGTCGCTCTCGTACAAAGGCAGGCTCTAATGGTGGGGGAGTTATGCGAATAGCAATCATGGGCGCGGGTGGCATTGGAGGATGTTACGGGGGGCTGTTGGCCCAGGCCGGATTTGACGTCACTCTGATTACCCGGGGCGCTCATCTCGAGGCTATAACCGAAAAAGGACTCCAGTTGGTTCAGCCGGAAGGTGACTTCACGGTGGATGTTGCCGCCACCAGAGATCCATCTCTGGTGGGCCCTGTGGACCTGGTCATATTCTCCGTGAAAGCCCACCAGAATTTGATAGCGGTCCCGCTCATCAAGCCACTGGTCGGGGGCGACACCACGGTCCTGACGATACAGAACGGCGTGGAAAGCGCCGACGAGATAGGGCAAGAATACGGCGCTGAGCGTGTGCTGCCCGGCTCCGCCTATGTGATAAGCAATGTCATCTCACCTGGGGTGGTCAAGCAGCAAAGTCCGTTTCCGCGCGTTGTCTTCGGCGAGTCGAACGGCGAACAGAGCCAACGTGCCATAGCTGTCCGAGACGCCTTCTTAAAGGCGAACATCATGGCAGAAATTTCCCACGATATTTCCAGGGTTCTCTGGTCGAAACTTCTGTACAACTCGCCGGCAAATGGGATGGCCAGCGCCGCCCGGCTAAGTCCCAGAGACCTCATCGAAATTCCGGAAGGGACCGCGATGTTCAAGTTGGCCATCCAAGAAGTGGCCGACGTGGGAACAGCTTCCGGAGTCCGATTTGGAGAAGACGATGTCCAGGAAGCGATGGACCTTATCGCCGGCCGGCCGATGGGAGCCCGCGGTTCGATGCAAGCCGACTTGGAGGCCGGGAGGCCCTTGGAACTGGACGCGATCGTCGGTTCGGTGGGCCGGATCGGCCGCAAAGTGAATGTGCCAACTCCGATATTCGACATGCTTTATACCTTGTTGCTCCCTCACATAGACGGGTCCTAGGAGAATCGCTAGTCACATGAACAAACGCAGCGCAGACGAGACAGCTGCTTGGGCACCGGTAGCTAAGGACATTGGAACCTGATTGCTACTGAGCCCAGGTGCAGTCTGCTGGGCAAACCTCGGATATTGGTATGTTGGTCGGCCGGCTGGTGGAATTAGGCGCCCGGCCAGCTTGATACGGAAGTTTTCTGATGTGTCTCGCGTGTACGACCTTATGACGAAGGAGTGATCTCTGGATGAAAAGGACCAAGATTGAAAGGGTCGAAACCGTCCTCTGGGATCGCTGGCTGCTCATCAGAGTCTACTGCGAAGACGGCACAGTGGGCATCGGGGAAGGGGGCGTCCACGGCTGGCAGCGGCCGACCGAGACCATGATCAATACTTGTGAACCTTACCTGCTGGGGAAGGATCCCTCGCTGATCGAGCACCACTATCAGTTCCTGTACCGCAACTCCCACTTTATGGGCTCCGTGATAAACGGCGCTCTCTCGGCCATTGACATCGCCCTGTGGGACATCAAGGGCAAACGGCTAGATGTGCCGATTTTTGAGCTGATGGGTGGCAAGACCCGGGAGAAGGTCCGGTGCTACATGCATGTGAACGGCGACACCCCGGAAGCACTAGCAGCGGAGGCCGTCAATGCAGTCAAGGCGGGGTTCACCGCCGTGCGCTTCAGCGCTTTTGGACCCGAGTTCTGGCTCCATCGCTCCTACTCCGAGTGGACCGACGAGGCGGTTCGGCGCGTGGGCACGCTTCGCGAGGCTGTGGGGAGCGGCATCGACATCTGTATAGAGATTCATCGTCAGATGAACCCTGCCGAGTCGATCGCGCTAGGCCGCAGGCTCGAGCAATTCCATCCCTACTTCTACGAGGACCCAATGCTGCCCGACAGCCCAGGCGTTATGGGTTTGATCCAGGAGCAGTGCAACCTGCCGATAGCGACGGGCGAGCGGTTCACGAGCATATTCGAGTACCAGCAGTTGCTCGAGCACCGTGCCTGCGCCTACGTTCGGCCTGACCTATGCCTGTGTGGTGGCCTCACCGGCTGCAAGAAAGTAGCGAGTATGGCGGAGGCACACCACGTCAAGGTGATCCCCCACAACCCACTGAGCCCCGTGAGCACCGCTGCGTGCGTCCAGCTAGACGCCTGCATACCCAACTTTGCCCTACAAGAGTACACCGGGGAGTCCGAACCGCCCAAGAGCGAGTTGCTGGTGGAGCCCATTAAGCTAAAGGACGGCTACCTCATTGTCCCCGAAGGGCCAGGATTGGGCATCGAGCTCAACGAGGAGGCGATCGCCAAGTACCCCTTCAAGGACAAAGTCCTCGAGACGCCGCTAGGTATCGACGGCTCCGTAGCCGACCGCTAGCTTTGACTAACCACCTGATGGCCGGCGACTTTTATATCTCGGATTGTGAGACGGCACTCGGATCAATCGATCATGTGTCGTTATCACCGATGTTGAAGGACATGTAAGGCTCGAGTCATAGCAGCTCTAGGCAACCAAGATCCCAAAGACCAAGACCACGGTCAAGAAGAGCGATTGACCCGAGCGATAGAGAACCTCCGAAAGCAGCACCTATGGGGTGTTCTATCCGACGATGATCCCGGCAATCACTGTCCAAAGTTCCAAGAGTGTAAAATAATTGCCTCACACATCAACCAGGAGGACGCATGGCTATAAAAAACTGGGATACTAAGACATCCCGCATCCTATACCGCCGCTTCGAAGCGGGCGAATCACTTATTGAAGGCCTCGAATCCTTGGCTCTTTCAGAAGGCATCCGTGAAGCCGCCGTAATCTCCTGCATAGGGAGCCTAAGCCAATTAAAACGTCGTAATCTTTGCGGCCGCAAAGAAGGTGTGTCAGAGCATGAGAGGGAAACAATCAACGAAATTCTTGAGTTGGTAAGTGCAGAGGGTTACATTCAACCCTTGGATGATGGTGGAATACGCGTTCATATACACATCGCCGCTGCACGACCTTCAGGCGAAATGGTCGGCGGCCACTGTGAAGACGCTACATGCTTTACCGGCGCATTCATGTATCTCCAAGTCATAGAAGAAGATACACGGAGCTGAAACGTTCCGCCTAAACATCTAAAAGATTAGTAATTTGGCGACTCGATCTATTCAGGTAGCTTTTCCCAACCAAGCGACGCTGGCGGTGTCTCTAAGCTTGTCTGAGAAATTCAGTTGCTGGGGGGGTTGACTCTACTCTAGCGCGCCACCAGTTAACTTTTTACCATCGCCCCCTTACCGAGACGAACAGCGTTGCCTGGTTAGTCAAAGCCGCCTAGATAGCCTGGCATTAATAAACCCTTCTCCCATAATGCTGAGAGAAGGGTTCTCCCTGTTGAATGCCGGTAGCGAACGAGCTAAGGGTTCACAAATCTAGGACTTCAAATATTTCGCGTCTGCCAGAAACAGTAACCTCATTATAAGCATCGACTAAGCCCTTAGTCTCAGCATCCATGTCTACAAAAAATCCTCTTTCCATATTGAAATATTCGTCTAGGCTATCAACTTCCATCTCGTGAAATATTGTATCCATAGATTCAGCAATATCCGCATACACTTTATGCTCCGTGAGGCCGATACTCCTCATGTACTCGATAACGATTTTTAATAGTTCCAGATATTCGGGAACTTTACCGCGTTTACACGTGAACACGTCTCGAATCATGTACTTCATGGTTAACTCCTAAATACCCTGTTTTGATATCCATTATAACCAAGTCACCGGGGACACTATACCCGACCTACTAACCCTCATGAATAAGTCATTCTCCCATATAGCTGAGAGAAGGATTAGTCATATTGACCTAGTAATTCGATGACGTCGGCGTAGGTCAGCCATTTTTATCTTGAGTTCTTCGGCTCCTTGACCGGCGGTAGATAGTTGCACATCCGAGACTTCGAGGTTCGGTCATCCTATCGGTAGGCCACAATGTCTCCCTCGCCCCATCCATCTCCCGCCGCACCGTCACATTTCCATTTACACCTTGTTGCGAAGTTTGTTGGCTCGGGCCGCCACAATCTGCCGAGACTCTTTACCGGATTTGGGCGCGAACAATAGGCCGGCAACTGCGCCCATTGCCGCGCCGGCGATTAGACCTGTGACCATCTTGTTTGTTTTAGCCATTATCATTCCTCCTTTATCTTTCCGGTTCGTCCGCTCCAAGCTGTAGGCCTATTAAACACTACCCACCGTTACTGAGGAATTACTGTTGAATTACCGGCTAATTACCGGGGGCGATTTGGTAGGGCATTTGAGTGTAGGCGTTCAGCGATAATGGGACACTTTTAAGGGGAGAAAAACATGAGAGTGGTGGTGGGTTTGGACTCCTGG
>JAKUQE010000145.1 GCA_022450395.1 Dehalococcoidia bacterium
CAAAGAGGTAATCAAAGAGGTACCCAAGGAAGTGATCATTGAGAAAGAGGTGATCAAAGAGGTGATCAAAGAGGTGTTGGTGTTTGCGACACCGCTCCCAGTGGCGCCTGCCGCGGTGGCGCGCGCAGGAGGCCCTTCCGGCACTCTGACAGTAAGCCTTGAAAACTTGGGCGCGCAGGTCACGGACCCGATCCTGCAAAGCCGGGCTGGGCATGCTCAGTACCAAGCGCCAATCTATGACGCCCTGCTGGGCTTTAACCACGAATCCCTGTATGGCGGGGTCGGCCCGGGCGTTGCCAAAGAATGGGGAATTGATCCCGACGGCAATAGTTGGACGTTCAAGCTCGAAGAAGGCCTGACGTTCCACGATGGCGAACCGCTGACCGCCGAGGACGTCAAGTTCAGCCTCGAACGTACGATGTTTCATCCGGAGACCGTGACCAGTGATGCCAAACGCCTGGCCAAGCAATTGAGACAACCTCCAGAAGAAGCCATCGAGGCGATTGATCCACTCACCTTACGGATATTCACCAATGGGTCCAAGCCCCATTTTTGGAGCAACCTAACCCGGGCAGTCTTCCAAGGCGGCCAGATAATGCCAAAGGGGTATATCGAGACCGTGGGAGACGAGGCATTCCGTAAGAAGCCTATGGGGAGCGGCCCTTGGAAATACGCCTCCCATTCAGTTGGAGACTACTTCGCGTACGAAGCCTTCGACAATTCTCACCGAGGAGTACCACATTTTCAGGAACTCAAACTATTATTGATCCCTGAAGAAAGCACCAAGATAGCAATGCTCCGGACTGCTCAATCCGATATCGTAGATCTGGTTCCCGAATCAGCCCCAGAAGTGATCGATTCGGGAGCGCAGGTGACGGTGATCGAAGGCGTCGGAATGTTCATATTCCAGTTCTGGGGTCTTTACTTCGATGAAGCTAAAGGGCTTCCACTTACCGATGTACGAGTACGCGAGGCCTTATCCTATGCCATAAACCGTCAGGACATAATAGATTACACCTTGAACGGTTACGGCAGGCCTTCGATGCCATTCGCCACGTTCCCAACAAGTGTGGAAGTAGATGCACCTCGGTGGCAGAAATGGGCCAAAGAGACCCTGGTCTATGACCCAGACCGCTCCAAGGCTTTGCTTAAGGAAGCAGGCTACGGCGACGGTCTCGAACTAACCATGTGGAGTACCAATTTCTCCGGCACACCTTACATGAACGACATCAGCCAAGCGCTGGGGGGCTTCTGGGAAGATATTGGGGTCAAAGTGGACTTGAAAGTCGTCGAAGGTGGTATTTGGAGACCAATGACCCGGAAGAAGGGGAATAGCAAGTGGGACCAAGCGATGAATGGGGATATAAGCATCTATCGCAATGCAGGCCGGCCTCTTCCGGTACCCCGTTACAACACGACGTTCGATCCTGGTAGTAACCACCATGCTTTCGGGGATGCAGACCACATGACTCCCCAAGCTGAGGAATACGTCAGGTTAAATGAGATTGCCGTGTCATCGATGGATGAAGCCAAGAGGTTCAAAGCCACCAATGACATCATCCAGTTAGTAGTCGACCAATGGATCGGGATTCCCATCGTGCAGAGCGTAAGCCTATACGCCACGAATGCTGATAGCGTCGGCCACTGGCAAGGCATATACGGTCGCGGGGAACTAGGTGACGTTTTCCATCGTATTCCACACCCCGAAGGCAACCCTTGGCCACGATAGTCTTTAAGTAACCGCAAAAGACGCTTACCTCCGACAGTCCCAAGATCATCGGAGGTAAGCGGCAATGGACTTCTTTCAGATTCTTAGGGGCAGTATATATCAGGCCACACTGCCACCGGCAATTATTTGCAAAAATACATACTGAATCGCCTCTTGCAGGGGATCGTACTTCTGTTCATAGTCGCGCTGATCGTCTTTGCTTTAAGCCGTGCCACCGGCAACCCGGCAGAATTACTAGTTCCCGACGACGCTACAGAAGACGAAATTCAATTCATAGAACATCAGCTGGGACTGGATCGTCCCTACCACGTCCAATTATTTATCTTCTTGTCGGGAGCTATAAAAGGAGACTTTGGGGAATCTATAGCCTATAAACAACCTGCCCTTGACTTGTTCTTTGATAGGCTGCCAAACACCTTGAAACTAATGCCTTTGTCAATGGGCATCGCCGTAGGTATTGCGATACCACTAGGTGTTCTATCAGCGACTCGCCGAGGCACATGGATCGACAAACTAGCCAGTAGCATCGGAGTTTTCGGAGTTGCGACGCCGAATTTTTGGCTGGCAATAGTTGGCATCTATATATTCAGTGTATGGTTGGATTTACTTCCCCCTGGAAGGATGGGGGGGCCCAGCCATTACATTATGCCTGCGATCACTCTCGGGACTTTTTCCGTAGCGGGTATGATGCGGCTGATTCGGTCCAGTATGCTGGAAGTACTGGACACCGAGTATGTCAAGCTAGCGCGCATCAAGGGATTGCCTGAATGGAAAGTGTTTTGGAAGCACTCCCTTCGCAATGCCTTGATACCAGTACTCACCTTGTTCGGCGTCTTCGTCGGGGGGTTCGTCACCGGGGCCATCGTAACGGAAACGGTCTTCGCATGGCCCGGCATTGGACGGTTAACGATTGATGCGGTAGCTCAGCGCGACTATCCACTGCTCCAAGCGGTCATCCTTTTAGATGCCGTCATTATCCTATCCGTCAACCTGGTTGTCGACATCCTCTATGCCTATTTAAACCCCAGAATCCGATTCGATTAGGTAGTGCAATGGCTGGCGATCGCGCGAACACCAAATTACCAAGGCTAGGACTCTCAAAGGAACAGCAAGGCGAGTTGGCCTACGAGCTTAAGCACCTGCCCTGGATACCATTAATCATCATTGGCATCATGGTTTTTGCAGCAGTCTTCGCCCCAATTTTAGCTCCTTATTCACCCACAAAACAGACGCTCCGCGACAAACTCTTACCGCCTGCCTGGCAAGAAGAGGGCACCAGCGAACACCTCTTGGGTACAGATATCCTGGGTAGAGACATCTTGAGTCGCCTGATTCACGGGGCGAGGGTCAGCCTGATCGTCGCATCCACCGCGCTGTTGTCTGGTGGAGTCGTAGGTGGTGCCCTTGGAGTCATCTCCGGTTATGTCGGCGGCAAGGTGGATACACTGATTATGCGAGCGGTGGATGCCACTCTGGCGTTTCCCACCATATTATTTGCGTTGCTCTTGGCGGTGACCATGGGGCAAGGATTATTAACCGTGGTGCTTGCGGTGACCTTAATCCTTTGGGCCCGGTTCGCCCGCGTCACTCGGGGCGAGGTACTGGCCCTAAAAACCAACGATTATATCGCCCTGGCAACGATCCACGGCTGCTCCAGCATCCGTATCATGGCAATCCACATCATGCCCAACGTGTTTAATACGTTCATGGTGATGCTGACCCTTCACGTTGGGCTGGTCATCTTGACTGAAGCGTCACTGAGTTTTCTTGGCGCGGGGATACCGCCCCCTACACCTTCTTGGGGCCAGATGGTGGCCGATGGCCGGGCCAAAGTAGCCTCCGCCTGGTGGATTTCCATCATCCCGGGCGTAGCAATAACAATGGTCGTGATTGCGTTCAACGTGTTTGGCGACTGGCTCAGGGACCGTTTGGACCCAAAGCTCCGACAGCTTTAAGTGTGGTATAGCAGGGTCGGCACGGAAGGACTCATGCCCCGGACTCGACTGCATTAGTACACGAATACTCCACGACACCAGGATGTTGTCTAGCAGCGGTCAGTCGGGTCATGATAAATGGCGTAGCTCGTTCTCCGCATCCTCTGGAAAAACCTTTTTGCTAGCCGGTCGCTTACGAGCTTGGCAATGTCACCGGCCCACAACATCATGGCTGCTCCCACCAGGATGACTGCCAAGCCTCCGAAAAGCAACCAGCCATTGGCGTCGAAACATAAACATGGGGTGCCGATAACGATGAGGTACCCGCCAGCTATAATCGTCGCGACCGATACTAACCAGAGCCCTACGGATGTAACTGCAAGGCAGGCACCTCTGGTGACGATTTCCAGCCTAGTCATCAATCACTCCTATGTGTAGTTAGCCGCGCGGAATACTCGCCACGGCTATTCTACCACTGTGCCCGCCCCTAGACCCGGATGATTTGGATGGGCCAGCCATAAGCTAGAGGCCCATGATAGAAACCAGTGTAGGCGGCAACTGGCGGTTCTGCGGCCCACGCCGTTACCGAAACCTGGCCGACCGCTTCCCAGTTCGGGCCCGAACTGCGCCTCCTGAGAAAAAGCCTGCGCTTCGGAGTATCATGACTTAGATTCGGCCCGCCTACGACGAATATCAGGCCCGAACCGAGCGGGAAATTCCGGTGGTGGCGCTGGGACGTAAGGGGCCGGGAAGGGAAATCGGACCCGGGCCGGCTGGGCATGAGGTTTCCCTGGAGTTCAGCACCATTAAGCCACTTCGATTGCCCCACCTGCATACATTTGATCCCTGACAACCTACAGGAGTTACCGACTTCTCTAGACCGGCGATTTCTTCTCCAACAGCGCTCAATGGCTGCAACTGCTGTCCATCGGCTGGCTGGTGCGCGACTTGACAGTGGAATCATCGACATCGGTCTTGCAGGTCGTGATCGTGGGCGGATTGAGCGCCTTGCCGGTGTTGCTGGTCGGCCCTTGGGGCGGGGTGTAGGGCGACCGGGTGGACCGGCGCAAGCTGCCCATGAGTATTCAAACTTTCATGACGGTCCTTGCCGTCCTTTTTGCGACCGCTGGTCGTCTCGGACCACAGACTAGGGCTTTCCGATCAATTGGGAGTCGGGCTAGCCTACAGTTACGTACTTGCCAGCGGAGTCTGCCTGGCAATCGCCCAACCAATGCGTCAAGCACTGATTGCCAATACTGTTCCAGCCGGGGGGTTCGGGAAGCCGTACTCCGGGAAACTGCCCGCCAAGACTGCCTGACCGCCCAGTGCTTCAGCACCGCCACCCAGATGTTTCTTTCCAAACGGGCAAGTTACGATGAATCGTGTAAAGGGGCCGATGGAGCTGATCTTCCTCCCCACGATCTGGTGGCCGGTCACACCTGGTGAGCCCTGGATGCCACTATGCCCTTGAGGGCCGCTGGGGCCAGTAGCTCGCGTGTTGCCCTTAGGCCTTGGGGGCACGTTAGACTGTATATTGCATGTGTTGCTCCTCACCGCAATCGCCAAAAGTCTGACGGCAAAGCCAAAATACGCTCCCTAAGCATTGGTTGCATCAGATAATGTAGGGACAATGTCGGGCACCGCAACGCACTGAACCAGTATCGCCACCGCCTCGGCTAAGTCAGTCGCCTCACCTTTGTCCATCCGCGCAGCGGTGGGCTGACTCGGTTAGCGTCGCGCCACGCGGCATTTTGACCGCAGCGGTCGTTCGAAGGACCGGCCCGCATTAAATTGGCTGGAATAAATTAACCCTCTTCCCGTTTTGCTGAGAGTAGGGTTTTTCGATGCCCCCTTGTTGTACGTTCTTCTAGGTTGTTACGCCGTGAGCGAGCGGCAATTGGGCGAATCAGACGGCAGTTGACGCGTTCGGGATAACATTCTATAGTTTACGGCATCCCAGGGTCACATAGTTGGGGAATCTAACTGATCTGGGGAATCACTGATTAAGGTTTCGCCAAGACCTCAAAGACATCTACGCCTTGCCAGGGAATGTTCATGACTTCACTGCGTACCCACGTCCACAGCGCCCCGGACCCGTTGGATACCATCGAGGAGTGTTATCGCCGTGGCTGGACCGACGGCCTGCCGGTGGTGCCACCGACTCCAGATCGGGTTTCAGCAATGCTTGACTATGTGGGTCTGGATAGACGACGTGTCCTGGGAGAAGTTCCTGTCAGGCGCAGGACCTTGACCGCCGAGCAAGCCGCAGCCAATGCAGTGATGGCGGGCTGCCTGCCTGAGTACTTCCCCATAGTTTTGACCACCATGCAGGCACTTTTTGATCACGACCCCAACTGCATACACGAGCTATCGGCGGTTACTAATTCTACCGGGGTCCTTATCCTGATTAACGGTCCAATCCGCCAAAACATCGGGCTTAATTGCACGGACAACTTGCTGAGCCCCGGGAATCGAGCCAACAGCACCATCGGCCGCGCCCTCCGGTTGATCCTCATGAACGTTTTCGAGCAGCGGCCTGGTATCCTTGACCGGGGCTGCATGGGCTCAACCGCCAAGTACAGCGTCTGTTTCGGCGAAGATGAAGAGAACAGTCCTTGGACGCCCTTTCACGTAAGTAGAGGCTTCGACCCGGAAGATTCCACCGTAACCGTGGCCAGCATTCAAGACCCCGAGTTGATAGGCAATCGCTATGGGATCGAGGGCGAAAGCGTGATGGATTCCATCGCCGATGCCATGGCATCCCACGGAATGGCAACTTACTTTGGAAGGGGGATTCAGTGGTTCTGGATAGTGGGCCACTGGCACGCTGAGTCCTTGGCCCGGCAAGGATGGGAACGTCCCGCCATGCAGAAGTACATTCAACAGGAAGCATGGCGCAGCCGGGCTCAATTAAAACGCCTGGGAGCGATCAGGGGCGGCATTGTTCCTGGAGACGACGCAATGCGGGTATTTGCTGCAGCAAGCCCCGAAGACATCCACATCATAAAGGCCGGGGGGAACAGCGGCATGTACAGCGAGCTTATTATGAACTATTACGGGGTATTGGCAACAACGTTAAAAATTCAAGAATCTTGGAGTTAGTGAGAGGATTCTTATGGCCAGACTCGACCTTAGCGAAGTATTGCTGGTGGACCCCACCGGGGAAGCCCCGGACTCGCAATCGCTGAATCTTGCGCCCCGGCCCACGGACCTTCGGGGAAAACGCCTGGGACTGTTGGATAACTCCAAAGCCAATTCGGACGTCATCCTCCGGGCAATCGCCGACATTCTAAATGAGCAGTATGAGTTCTCTGAAATTTTCTACACGCAAAAGCACTCCGCATCCCTCCCGCCCAAACCCGAAATTCTGGCAGACCTTCATAGGAATGCCGATATAGTTATCGCAGGAGTGGGCGATTGAGGGGGTTGCTCGTCGGGCAGTTTGCACGACGGAATTTCCTTGGAGCAGCAAGGAATCCCCACTGTTTCGATAATCACCGATGTTTTCCTTCCCACCGCACGGGCCTACACCAAACTAATGGGCGTCCCAGACTTCCCTTACCTATCCTGCCGTCACCCTATAGCAAATGCCAACAGGGCAGAACTGGAAGACAGGGCCAATCAACTGGCCCCTCAAGTTGAGCGCCTTTTCCTCAAGGGCCAATAGAACATAAGCTGCTTCCGTTACATTTTGTTCGATTCCATCCGGAATATCCTCAGCCCCCACCAACAACCCAAAGACTTCAGGTTCACGGTTTTAGGGGGTGGGCTAAGCCTTCCCACCATCCAGCTGAAAAACCCTCGCCAGCTTCTCTATCCCCTCCCAAATCTCGGCCTCCGTGGGGAGGGCGAAGCAGAGGCGGATGTAGTTGGCTGCGGCTTCCGGGTCGGCGGACCAGTCCGGTCCGGGGTTGAAGGCGATGCCTTCCTGCATTGCCGGCCCTACGAACTGGCGGCAGTCCACGCCCTCGGGCAGCTTGACCCACAGGTACATGCCCCCTCTGGGTTGTTCGACTTCCACGGTGGGGCCGAAGTGCTCCCGGAGGGCGGCCGTGAGGGCATCGCACTTGCGCCTCAGGCCCGCTCGCACGTTCAGGATGTGCTTCTCGTAGTGGTTGGTGAAGTAGTCGGCGACAATCATCTGATCCATGACGCCGGTACCAGCATCGGTCTTGCGGGTTAGCAGGCGACACATCACCTCCCAGTCCGCCACGATGTAGCCTAAGCGGATGCCCGGTCCCAGGGTCTTGGAAAAAGAACCGATGTGCAGTACCCGGTTGGAATCGTCCAAGGAGCGGATGGCATTCTCGTATTCGCCCTCAAATATCAGGTCGGCATAGCATTCGTCCTCGAATATGGGGACGCCGTACTCTTGGCTTAAAGCCAGCAGCTTGTGCCGTCGTTCCATGGTCAGGACGGTACCTGTGGGGTTCTGCAAGGTCGGGATGGTGTAGATGTACTTGGGGCGAATGCCCTTGCTTTTCAGCTCCCCAAGGACCTGCGCCAACTCGTCCATTCGCAGCCCGTCTTGGTCTAGGTCAACGCCGATTATGTTAATTTTCCGGCGGCGGAGGTAGGTTAGGGCTCCGGCAAAACTGAATCTCTCTACGATGACGGTATCCCCTTCGTCCAGCAGGACCTCATTAATGAGTTCGATGGCCTGGCCGGAGCCGGAGGTGATGAGCACTTCTTCCGGGGTAATGTTGATGCCCCGGTGCTTGGCCAGCTTATCCGCCAAGAACCGGCGCAGGGGCAGAATTCCTTGAGGGCCCTCGAAGCTGTACATGGAGATGTTCCTGGGGTCGCCCCGAAAAACGTTGGCGGCCGACTCTATGAACCCGTCCATGGGCTGGAGTTCGGCATCGTGGTGCCCGCCGATGAAGTTGTACTTGGGGTGGCCTTGAAACCGGCCACCAGGGGGCGGCAGGTCTTTGTTGAACAGGATGGAATAATCGAGGCCCTCATCTGCCATGGCTGGCCCCTCCCTCTAGCAACGGCCGGGTAGCTTCCTCCCGGTTGTCCTGCACTACCATCGCATAGCCGGCATTCTGGATTTTGTGGGCCATGGCCGACCCCATTCTGCCGACCTCAACAAATCCCACGGTCTCCATGTTTCCTCCCGTCAGGGGCTTAAAGCTGGTATACCCTGGCTGCATTACCTCCTGCAATCTTGTCTTTTTCTTCCTCGCCGCAGTCGGCCAGTATCCTCTCCAGAATCTCCCTACTCCTAGGGAAG
>JAKUQE010000146.1 GCA_022450395.1 Dehalococcoidia bacterium
GACCGGGCGTGGGAATGGCGGTGATTTCGCTGGTCAGGGTGCTTTCGCCGATCAAAAGGTCCAGCACCCCAGCTTTCTCCAATGGTCCGATGGTTTCATCCCAATACCTGAACCCGAAAATCTGTTCATCCTGCGGTGTCTTGAAGGCACCCACATCGGCTTCGTTGGCCACGTACCGGGCTCTAGGAAAGCTGGGCGAGTTATTGGTCCCACCGCTTGTATTCCAGCCCACATGATCCGGGTGAAGGTGGGTTAGGAACACGGTGTTCACGTCGTCGGGTTTCAACCCTGCGGCGGATAGTTCGGCCAGTAAGTGCCCGTCATTGCCACCGCCAAAGGCCGCCACGGTTCCCGGATTAGTAGCGTTGCTCCCCAGGCCAGTGTCAACCAAGATCGTTTGGCCTTGAGAGCGAATCAAGTAGCATTCGAAATGGGCCCTCAGGTTGTCGATTCCGTTAAATGCCTCGGGGTAACGCTGTTGGTATTGAGACCAAGAGATGTCAGGAACATCGGGGAATGTCTGATCCAAAGGTAAAGCCGACTCGGCGTCATGTAAAACCGTTATGTCTACGTTCCCCACGGAAATTTTGCTGTGCGGCATAGTTAACCTCTTAAGCCTAAACTAATCTGGATTCCGATTCGTCGATATTTACAGTGACACTTAACCTCTTGAGCTGAACAGGTCTACTTGTCTCAGAAATTCACCTGCGAGTCCGTAGCCGGTGAATGTAGGGGAATGCACAGCGTACCTGCATCATCCCGTACTACTGAGGGCCTGGATTAACTCTGGGGTCACTTCTCGACGAAAAGACTGGGTAGCTGTTTTCAGGTCCCAGCCATCATAGATTCTCGCGAGTATTGGCCGAAGCTCTGGACTAGTAAGAGCTCGCTCGTAGACGCTGGCATCATCCATCTCCCATAAGATGGAAATGTCTGCCCGAAGTGCCCCAGCACCAGAGTAAATCTTCACTGATCTCGTACCATTGGTTTTCTCGATCGCTGGTATGACTTCCATCGTGGCCCACCGCCACCATTCGAGCACTTCGGCATCACTCAATGAATCCTTAAAGTTCCACGTTCTTGTATATAGTGTTGGCATTGGTAGCCTCCTATGCAGCCCAGATTGATGAGCTGGGGTGTATTTGGGTGGACTAGAGTCATATTGATATAATACCCGCCACCGGATTAAGTAGCTATTTAGCTATTAGTAGTTTCTCCGCACCATGGCGGGGCTCACCCTTAGGAGTCCTGAACGACCTTCTCCACTTCCAACGCACGAAGCTCCACGCGGCGTATCTTGCCGCTGATGGTCTTGGGCAACTCGGTAACGAATTCAACGACCCGCGGATATTTGTAAGGCGCGGTGGACTGCCTAACGTGATCTTGAATGCTAACCACCAACTCGTCCGAGGGGACGTAGCCTGGAGTTAAGATTACGAAGGCTTTGACCACGTCGCCTCGCACTGGGTCGGGGCTGGCCACCACCGCTGACTCGGCCACGGCTGGATGCTCGATAAGAGCGCTTTCCACTTCGAAGGGTCCGATACGGTATCCTGCGGAAATTATCACGTCATCGGCTCGACCCACGAACCAGAAGTACCCGTCCTCATCCTTATAGGCCTTGTCCCCGGTGAGATACCAGTCGCCGAAGAAGGCTGCTTCCATCCCTTCCGGGTACTTCCAATACTCGCGAAGGAGTCCCACCGGTCTCTCAGGTTTAACTTTGACTGCTATCTGACCTTCTTGGCCGTAAGGCAATTCTTCTCCATCTTCGTCCACGATGGCAACAGTGAATCCGGGTGAGGGTTTACCCATGGAGCCAGGCCGCACCGGCAAACATCGAAAGTTTCCTACAAGCAAGACGGTTTCGGTCTGTCCGTAGCCATCGTAGATGGTCAGTCCGGTGCCATCTTCCCAAACCTTCATCACCTCGGGATTTAGCGGCTCACCGGCGCCCGTGCAGTGTCTTAGGCTACCTAGGTCGTATTTAGCCAAGTCTTCCAGAACCAACATGCGGTAGGCCGTAGGAGGCGCACAGAAGCAAGTCACTCCGTACCGTTCCACAATCTTCAAAGTCAACGCCGGGTCGAAGCGGCCCCTGGCGTCATGCTGAAGCACCGCTGCCCCTTGAGTCCATTGCCCGAACAGCTTGCCGTAGGCGGCCTTGGCCCAGCCTGTATCCGACAGAGTCCATTGCAGATCGGTGTCCTTGAGGTCTTGCCAGAATTTGGCAGTAATCACATGGGCCAGTCCGTAGGACGCATGAGTGTGCAGCACCATCTTGGGGTAACCCACGGTACCCGATGTGAAGTAGATTAGGAGAGGATCGTCGCTTCGGGTGGGTTCCACATTCTCAAGAGTGGTTGACGCCTGACCCATCTGCTCATCGTAGGAAATCCAGCCCTTCCGCTCGTCTCCCACCAACAACAGATGCTCCAGGGATGGGCAGTTTCCGGCAGCCTCGGCCACCTTGTCCGAGTTCTCCAAGTCGGTAATCGCCAGCGTGGCCTCGGCCTCATTGACCCGGTATTCGATGTCGCCGGGAGTACACAAGATGGTAGCGGGCATGGGCACGGCTCCCACTTTCATCAATCCCAACATAGCAACATACCACTGGGGAATCCTGGGCAGCATCACGAAAGCCCGGGTGCCCTTGCCGACGCCCAAACTTTTCAGAACGTTGGCGAACCGGTTCGACTGGACTTTTAAATCCCAGAAAGTATGGTGCTGGGCGTTCTCGCCGGCGGGGTCCAGCGAGATAAGAGCCAGCTTGGTGCGGTCCCCGGCCCACTTGTCTACAACGTCAAAGGCAAAGTTAAAGTGTTCGGGCACATCAAGTTTAAAATTCCGATATGTTTCCGCGTAATCTTGCATATTCGGAGTCGTGTCTTGCATTAATCACTCCCGGTATCGAAGGCTGGCGAACGACTATTCTACAACCCCCACCGGCCTTAGTGAAGTTTGCTATCGCGCCGCTCACGGTTATAATGCCAGTCTCAGACCACTAAGCTTGACCGCTCAACCAACTCGAAGTCGGCGCAAGCGGCAGATTGCGGGATACTTCTGCCCGACTATCTGCTTGGTGGTCTTGTACCGGCCCCGAGGATTACGCCGGGCCGTAAGGCTCCTATTTGTTGGCACCGCCAGCACCCCCAGTGACCCACGGGTCACTCCCGCCGACCACTTCGGCCCATCCTTCGCCGTCGCCCAGGTCGTCGTCGTCATCATCGTCGTCCAGGAAGTCCACGAACCCACGGCACCGCCGGTTGCCAATTGGCAAATTGCTACTCGAATAGGATTTTCGGACGTTACGCCCATGGCCTAAACAGTACCGTTTACCCATATGCCTCTTATACCATATCGGGAAATTACAGGTGGGGGCCGCTATTCAGATACCCAAAATTAGGATTCAGATACCCACATCGCCAATACTCACCCATGGGTGAGTACCCATCCGCCACAATCAGACACTTTTGTTATACTGGGGGCGCATTGATAGTCGATTAATATCGGAGGCAGAGGTGGCCGAATACACCGCGTATTTCAAAGGGGAATGGATGCCTTTCAGCCAGGTGAAGATCGACCCCATGGACCGGGGCTTCACCGTGGGCGACGTGGTCTTCGACGTAGCCCGCACATTTAACGGCAAGAGCTTCCGCATGGAAGACCACATCCAGCGGCTCTACCGGTCACTGAAGTTCGTTCGCATTGATCCAGGCTTGTCTGCCAAGGAAATGTTAGACATAAGCGAAGAAGTTGTCCAGCGGAACGACCATCTGCGAGCCGAGGTGGGCGACTTCACCATCACTCAATTCGTGACCAGAGGTCCGGGGAGCTCCTCTCGAAGCGCAGGCCCCCCAGCTGTCTGCGTCAAAGTTGCTCCAATTGGTTTCGGGCGATTTGCTGATTTGTTCAAGGATGGCGCGCATGGTGTTATAACCCGAACGAGGAGCTATCCTGTCGAGTCGCTGGATCCGAAAGTTAAGAACTACAGCAGAATGAACTTCAATTTGGCCGACTTGGAGGCGGCCGACGTGGACCCGGAAGCGTGGCCCATTCTGACCGATGCCGACGGTAGCCTTACCGAAGGGACCGGCTACAACGTTTTTCTGGTGACCGACGGGGTTATCCGAACGCCGGGTGACCGTAACATCCTACAAGGAGTTTCCCGGGGCATGGTCTTCGATTTGGCGCGCCAGTTGAACATCCCGCTGGTGGAAGAGGACCTTCAGCCCTACGATTTGTATACCGCTGACGAGGCTTTCTTCTCCGGCACCAGCCCCTGCATCTTGCCAGTTTCCAAGGTGGACCAAAGAGAGATTGGAGATGGCCGGCCGGGCCCGATCGTGCAGCAGCTCTTGTCGGCCTGGAGCGAGACGGTGGGGATGGACATCGTCGACCAAGCGTTACAGTTCAACAGGGAGTAGCCGGGAAACCCCGGCTCCGAGCTACCCTGTTCCCGGTATCATAGTTCCAGGAGGGCGCTCAGCGGGACGGGCCCCTTCAAATCCTGCGAACCACCTCTCGCCGTCTTCAATGATCCCGAAAGCGGTACTCTCGATGTCCACCGAAAACAGGTGATAATGTTCTTCTTCTCCTGGACCCTCACCGATCTTTTCGGTCAGGGCTTGGCAGTAACGTCGCCGCGCCGCCGCATCTTGGACGTCGATGGCCCGCCCATAGAGCTTGAACTCGCCCTCATTACCGTCCCGGTTAGAGACTGTGATGTGGACGGTACAACGAGGATTTCTCAGCAGGTCCTGTGCCTTCCGGGATGGCCACACCATCTCCAGGTATAGGTTTCCATCGACTATGTGTGCCTCGACCGGTGAGGGAAATATTACACACGGCTCCAGAAAAGACAACAACGGAGTTGATGGTGTAGTGGACTCTAATGAGATGCCAGGCCACTAAAAGACAAAGGACATGAGGTGTACAGGTGCTGGTCGGCCATTGGAGAACACCGGCAGGTTATGGACAGCGCTTTAATCCCGGTATTTCGCTATGAAAACTCATAAATTTGCTATTGTTTCCCAGCTGAGATGAGCCTGGCACGCGTGCAAACCCTTATTTCGGCTTACCGTGCCTGGATAGGCCAATCACTGGTTCATTCTTAGCTCATTCTCAGCTCGTTATCGCCCATTATCGTCCTATAGGTCGCAACACCGGGATGTCACCATCTCCGCGGAACAGGTCCAGCGGCCGGCAGAAACGAGGAGATATTGGGTCGCAGTACACTGCCACTTCGGAAGGCCATCATTTGGGGCAGGAGTTGGAGAAGAATAACTACCATTATCCTTGCCATGAGAAAGCTTCACAGGCACGGACTTATTAAGCTTGGCTACACTGGTTAGTAGTGAACCGTAACAAGAATAATGTCCTAGGAAGGATAATCATGAAATGGGATTACCTGAGGCATAACGGATTTGAAGTCAGTTAGAAACCGTGTTCAGGCGTGGTATACGATGTTGTCCCGTCCACTGGCGGAAGCTAAAAACACCGTGTAACACAATATAGCAGCCCGGGAACGTACACATCCTGTGCACATGAAAATCACCCTGTTCGTCTTCTTACCATAGCTGGTGGCCTTTCCTGTGTCTAACGCTGCTACCAGGGTGTTATAGATCAGTACATCCATTGACGTCTGCAACACCGCCGCTCACGATCCTAAACTATTCAATGGTTCCCAACATGGAGAACTGCTTTCCCCGGAAAGCTACGATCCAGAAGCTGGCTCGCCACATCTGCGATTTGCGTCCACGGTGCTTCAACGCTGATCCTAGGAGTGAGTTTGCCCATAGCAATCAGTCCGGCGAGACGTGCCAATCCGGCCGCGGCGGGTTCGGTATGCAACTCATCGAAGAGGATGAAACCATACAAGGTGGCGCGGCCTGTCGTGAAAAACTTGCGGACATCAAAGTTCGATTCATCGGCGGCTGAGATACCCAGTGACACGCATACACCGTCCTTGGCCAAAGACCCTAACGCTGCCGCTAGGGCCGTCCCACCCAGAGATTCCACCACCAGATCATAGGGCGCATGCGCCGAGAAAGCTGCGATGTCGTCGCCGATAACGACCTCATCTGCCCCGACTTGCTGCACCTCAATGACTTGGTCGGCGCGGCGTACCGAAGCGACCACATGGGCACCGGCCAACCGTGCTAGTTGGACCGCAAAATCGCCTACTCCACCGGTAGCGCCGGTAATGAGCACACGACGACGGAGCAACTGCCCCCGTTTAGCCAGGGCGTAGAGGGCAGTTAGGCCAGCGACAGGTAGCGTGGCCGCCTGGGCGAAGGTGACGGCGTCAGGCAGGGATGCGAGTGCATGGCTGGGAACCGCCACATATTGCGCCCAGGCACCATCGGGCAGGAAGCCCACGACACGCCCACCCGTGTGAGGACCTGAGCCATCTGCAGCAGCCTGTTCCACCACACCAGCGAGGACCCATCCTGGACGCCAGCCGTCCTCCGCTTGGATGGATCGGCGCGTTTCACCGCGGTTGAGGGAAATGGCCGACACGCGTACCAATGCTTCCGAGGGCAAAGGCTGCGGCATTGCAATATCATGGATGATGAGTTTACCAGGGGCCTTTTGGTCGACGACGACAGCCTGATTGGTTGTCATAGAAATCTCCTTACAGCTGTGCGTAATGTCAATTGTTTTTGTGGAAGGACAATCAGGACCGATAATCAGGTCAGCCTGGCACTTCCCATGAATCTCCTGAGCAGAATCTCCACGATTACGATGCCAGATCTGTTGAACCCGGCCTTTAATTATTGGGTCATAGCCACGCTTCAGCCTCTACAACACACGGCGTTACACCTGGGTATAGTTTATAGGTGATTCGTAATCAGTTGGTGCGCCAATATTCGCTAGATGTACATCTAGCGGTAGAAGAGGGCGTCACCGCTTCGCTCAGTCAGCCGTGAGACGCTGGAAGGAGGTCTTGGGGAAAGAAGCCAACAATGCCGCCTTGCTCTCTGAGCGGTTCACGAAACCGTGCTTCACTCCTGCCGGGGCTAATACAGTGTCCCCTGGGCCCAGCGTGACCACTTCGTCTCCCAGCACCGCCTCTAGTGTCCCTTCAACGATGACCATCGCTTCTTCCGTGTCGGGATGGATATGGGTGGTGACCCGGGCACCAGGTTCGATCTCAAGATGCCCCACCCAGAGGGATTCGGCACCGTGGCTGGCATCCACCAGGATGGTCCTGGGGATACCCGGATAACCCTCTTCCGTCTTGGCGTTGGCTCGGTACAAGATAGGCATCATTCACCTCTGTGATCGGCAATACGGTAGACAGTACCGGATTGTATGAAAAAGGGGAAGCGCGTCCCCAATCTCGTAGGAGGCGCGGAGTTCAAGAGGAGCCGGAAAGAAATCCCCTTACAGAGGGTGGCGGCGAGGGAGTCTGACAAAAAAGAAGTGCCATGATCCCGATGTCCTGCTTGATCAGTGCAACGCGAAGGACCGGGTATCATGCGGCGGGCTAGGTTCGCGTTTGTTGCCATTCTGGCTGGGTCACCGCGGAAGGCCCGCCAGGGTCTTGAACCTGAGCCAAAAAGAAGTCCTTTTGGTGCTCCCGAATTTTACACCGAATCAGGCAGGCTGATCAGGACTCCCTTTTCGGTGCGGTCTTCCGGCTCACCTAGGCGACAACTAGCTATCGAGTCCTCTCAAGATATCATTCAGGGCATCATCTAAGGCGGGGTCCAGATCAACAGGTTCCACAAAAGGCGTGTACACATAATCCTCCCGTATCCTGTCGATCAGCTGCTTCGCCTCAGCGTTGGCTTCGCCTATCTCTTCCAGTCTTTCCGCCAGCTGGTTGGATTCAGATTCGCCCATGGTTCGAAGTTCGCTCAGGTCCAGGTCCAATTTGAACATAGACCTCACGCGGCGCATGATGTCGTAATAGGACTGATGATCGATGTTGATCCCTAATTGCTCGTTCTCTCTAGTTGTAAAGGGGTACAGAGGCGCCATCGCACCGAACCGGAACATCTCGACATCCGGATATTCATAATGGGCCAGGGTCACTAGAGCCATGGCTATGGTGGGGCCTCTAGGTCCTTCACTGCCGTAACTGGAGAACTGTACGCCGTACCGTTCCAGAGTCTCTTTCATATCCGCCTTGCTGTACACGCAGTTGATCCGGCGCTCAAGATCGGGTGGAGCGCTCCCGTTGACACCCTCGACCGCGACTGTCTGGCTGATGCCCAAGTCACTGATGCCCTGAAAGAAGGCTCTGGCATAAAGTTCTATCTGGTGCGAGGGCTCCTCTCCCAGAAAGATGATCAACCCGTTTCCAGCGTCGTAGAAGGCATTCTCACGCTGCAATGGGCCAGCCGGAAGCCCATCCAAGTAGGATGTCTTGGGCCGATAGGTGTCATGTGTCCCAGCCAATTGGAAGGGATAGCAAAGCTCGGAAACCGTCCGGTCCATCTCACCGATTTTTTGGGCTTCCAGCTTTTCGATCAGGTATCTTGGGAGTCCACTGGAGATTCTGCCTCCGTTGGACCACTGCCGCCGCCACCCGGCTAGTAAGTACCGTGCCTCTGGTTTGCTTTCAAATGTGACTAGCGAGTCAGCCATTTTGTGTCCGTTCCTCTGTTGGGCCTTATCGAATTCAGGGAGGGCGTTCGCGCCTTGTTGCATCGAGAAAGCCCAGTGGTAGTGCTTTCCACCGGGTAGTCCTTCCTCTAAGGGTCACCGCACTAACACCGTGGCCCTTGTCTTTTCCTATGCTTCGTTGGCAAAGACAAAAGTCGGAGGAGCAGTGACACCCGCTTCGGCCATGCCCGCCTTCAATTCTTCACGATTGAACAACGCCTGAAACGCCTCG
>JAKUQE010000147.1 GCA_022450395.1 Dehalococcoidia bacterium
ACGGCCGCGGTACTAATCTCACCTCCGATAGAGATAATCGTTCAAGAGACAGTTACCGTGGATGATTCAGTAAGGGAGTTGTCAGGAATAGGACCTGGTCCAGTAGTCATTCTGGTCCAAGAGAGCGTGGTGGTCAGGGATTCGCCAAATGTGCCCGCCGGGGACGGTATCCCAGCTCCTCTGGATCCAGGGGTCATGCCCATCACCATCCCGGCGTTTATAGGCGATGTAACCACCGTGGAGAAGAATTTCATCTTGGTTGCCGCTGGCGGCAATAAGATCAGAGTGTTGCTGACCCCGGAAACCGTCATTCACTCTCGGCCCGACGAAAATGTCGGCATCGGGGGCTTGTTGACCGATCCCCCCAGCCGAGTCGTGGTATTCGCCGATGGGATTCCTGTTAACGGTCGAGTAACCGGAGAGAAGATCACGATCATTCCGGCCAAGGCCACCCGGCAGCACAAGCGGGTGGTTATAACCGATAAGAGTAGGAATGGAGTCCTCAAACTGTTGGACTCCAGAGGCCGGGAGTTCAACGTAGGCGGTACCGTTAGAGATGACATCAAAATAGGGGACAGTCTGATCGTAATTCTCCAGTTTGGTGGAAAATCGGGAGATAAACCCAAAATAAAGGGCTTCGTCAAACCCATCGACATAGATAAACGGCTAGAGAAATTCCTAAAAAGGGAACCTGGCAAATCGCGGAAGGCGGGTAAACTGAGCAAACTGCGGATACAGGTGGATTTGGCCGAACAGAAGCGATTGATGGACACGGCTAAAAACGCTGCCAGCGATAAACTGGTGTTGGTGCAAAATACAGTCGCTCTGCACCGAAAAATGATGTCTGGCAGAATTCCCAGACCCCGCAGAGACGGCCAACTTGGCGGTTCCGTAACCGTCAGTGTTAATTTGAAAACCGAGCAGGTAACCGTTACCAGCAACGCCAGTTCGAACACCGAGCCGATAATCGTCACCGGTAACATCAGATTGAACAATGATGGTTCACCACTAGTTGAATTCAACTCGCCGACCGGCGGGGTAGAAATCACCCAGGGACGGACCCTGTTGATAAAAATGCAAACTACTGGTGACATCCAAGTTGAATCCCTGGAATTCACGGTCAATGGAGTTGTAGTAGAAACAACTACTGATCTGGCGGGATATACCGGGCTGGAGTTTCCAGTTCCCGATGGCATTGAGTTGATAACGATCCAACCCATTGCCACTGCCGGTGGTAAGCAATTTACCTTCGACAGCCTCAGCCTCAAAGTCAAGGAAGACCCGCCACCCACCGTGGAAATCCTCCAGCCTGCCGAGGGATTCGAGGTGAAACCTGGCCAGATCGTTTTCGAGGTGCGGGCTAATGACAACAGCAATGTCACATCCGTCCTAGGAGTCCTATCCGTTGATGACGAACCAATCAAACTGGTATTCAGAAACACAGGGACCGTCGATATACCCCAAATGAACTGGCGGGCCGTTGGCTCCGTTCCAGCAAGATCTTATTCAGTGAACCTGGAAGTAACGGTCACTGACAACCTGGGTAACACGGCCACCGCAACGCGCAATTTCGAAGTGGTGGTTGACCCCCCACCCACAGTCAAAATACTCGAACCATCCGATAGGGTAGCTTGGAAGGTCGAAGAAGGTGAGACCTTCCTAATAAGGATAAAGGCTGAGGACAACGGGCAAGTTCGATCGGTAGACGTAGTGATCAACGGGGAGCCCCACTCCGCCACACTCCGGAACGGCGAATGGATCTATCAGGCGACGGCTCCAAAGGGATCTCCCTTATCGAATAAGAAATCCACGTCCGCGCCGCCCCATGTATTTGTGGGTACCGCCTTCATAGGCGAAAAAGCGGCCCCCGACGGCACTGTAGTTACCGCATGGATCAGCGCCACTCCCGACTCCACTCTTTCCGTGGTGGTACAGGCCACCGACGACCAGAGCGGCATTGCTGTTGCTTCTCAAGAGATTCAAGTCGTTGGTAAATCGGTCCAGGTTAGCGAGGCCACCGTCAGGGACGGCGGCTATTCATTGCTCGTCCACGCGCGCGAAGGACATGTCTTTTCCGGTTTGGTCATCTCATTCCGGGTGGGCGATACTCTGGCTAAACAGACCGCCAAGTGGCAGCAGGGTGGTGGAGACGAGGTAAATTTGGTGTTCACGCCATAAGACACAAGTCCCCAGAACTAACAACTTCCTCAACGATGATTCCCCGATGTGTTTGCATATGTTGCGCTACTTGATGATCGCGGCGGTGTTACTTTGGATTTTGGCTTGTCAAACGGATCCTGAGCCAACGCGAGTTTCTGTGCCGACCTCTTCTACAGCAACGCGTCTCTCTGAGCCGACGGCTGAGCCCACCCCAACGCCCACTATTGCGCTTACACCCATTCCCACACCACTGCCTCCCGCGGCGACCGGTACCCCTGTGCCGACGGCCACGCCGCTTCCTGAACCTACGCCTAGCCCCGAGGCAATCGAGGGGGCCCTTTTCCTCCAGTTGATCCAACCAGAGGCAACCGAGATCTTCATTCAAGAATCCAGCATTAATGTGGTGGGAAGGACCAGGGTAGACGCTGTGATCACCGTCAACGATATCGTGCTTGAGCCCGACATCGACGGGCGTTTCGAGACCACAGTTGCGTTGGAAATTGGGGCCAACATCATCGAGGTCGTAGTCAGTGTCCTCTCAGGCGAGCAAGAAGACCTGGTGCTGGTGGTGATCTACCTCCCATAAGCGGCCATTGATGAAACGGGCGCTGTCCGGGCGGGAGATATTAAGGGTATAGTGGAACTGGCAGGAATTAAGCTTCTCCCATCCTTCCAACGACACATTCAAGGAGATAACGGAGATAACAATGGGACGTTTGGATGGAAAAGTTGCTCTAATTAGCGGTGGCGCCCGTGGACAGGGTGCCACCGAAGCAAATCTGTTTGCCCGAGAAGGGGCGAAAGTGGTCTTTGGAGACGTCTTGGACGACCAGGGAAAGCAGGTGGAGGCCGAGATACATGAGGTAGGTGGGGAGGCTCTTTACATCCATCTGGATGTAACCAGGGAGGCCGATTGGGTGTCCGCCGTTGAGACCGCCGTCAGCCGCTATGGAAAGCTCGACATCCTGGTGAACAACGCGGGTATCACCATCAGGAAGACCATAGAGGATACCACCGAAGAGGACTGGGACCGGATCATGGCCATTAACGCCAAAGGGGTGTTCCTCGGGACCAAACAGGCCATCCCGGCCATGAGGCGGAGCGGAGGAGGGTCCATAATAAACATCTCCTCCACTGCGGGGTTGGTGGGCAGCCCATACAGCGGGGCGAGCTATGCAGCCACCAAAGGAGCGGTGCGCCTCTTTACCAAGTCAACGGCCATCCAGTACGCCAAGGAAGGCATAAGGTGCAACTCAGTTCATCCTGGGCTGCTGGAAACGCCCATGACCGAGGACATTCTCGCCGATGCAGCGCATCGTGAGGAACGGACTCAGCGCATACCCTTAGGTAAGATAGGAACAGCGGAAGATATTGCCTATGGCGTGCTGTACTTAGCCTCAGATGAGGCATCCTTCATCACCGGCAGCGAGCTGGTGATAGATGGTGGAGCCACAGCACAGTAAGGACGCCTTCCATTCCGAATGGTCCCAGCGCGCCGCAATCACCGGCTTGATCTCCTCCCGGCGCGATACCCAAGCAAGAGCCTTTTAAGAAATTAAACTCAGGCCTCTAGATTACTCACTGCCGGGAAGCTGCTAAGCAATGCCGGGGTGGCCTCATTGAGTAGGCTTCGCTACTATCACGGCAACGGTTCCACCTCTTCCTTGTAAACAGTAGTCCCGCAACCTTCTCTTGATCCTCAAAGCCTTCAGGTTCCAGGAGATATAGGTCCGGGATACTAGCAATTGGCAGGTCGTCTCCCATGTCTCTGATCGACCGGGCGGTGACCACCATGCCTTGCGCCAAGGTATTCTCCTGGGTAGGGCCGGCTACTTGGACCAACTTGCAGCTGAGGCTCGTAGGCACTTGAAGGAACTGATCGAGGTGAGGATGTGAGTTGTTAACCTATCCTCGGTCGGGTTCACCGTGATGTTAGGTTACCAAGGTTCAAGCAGGCTTTGGTAAACCTAGGCGTTGCGATGTTGCGTGACCGGTGGCTACATTTCCCAAGTGAGCCACTACTGCCGTTTCAAGAGGGACGACTCGGTGTACATACCATGGGGCCGCTATGCACGTGCGGTGGCATCGTAGACAGCACTGTTTTTCAGCAGACAGTCCATTATCCTGGCGAGTACTCAGCAGGCTATCACGCGGTTCTGGAAGACGAGATGGTTGTTACAGTGAGGTGGGATCAGGTATCAGGCGTTCAACTTTACGAGACGTAACGGGCGCTTAAGTATAATAATCTCGCAAGCCAACTTCTTGCCGAAAAACCGGGTGGGCGGAAAAGTTCGTGGACGATCTGTGGACATTGCAGGGGAATAAAAAGCCCGGAAGTCGCGTATGCAGGCTTTTTTATGCCTAAAAGTTGGTGACCCGCCCCGGGGTCGAACCGGGAACCTACTGATTAAGAGTCAGTTGCTCTGCCAGTTGAGCTAGCGGGCCGTTCTGGGGCCTTGATGTGATAGACGAGCGTCTATCACGTAGCCAAAACCTATCAATAATCTATCCGCCGTGTCAACCGCCCACCGATGATATCCCGGTCAGGGTGTTGGATCGCGAATATCTGCGCTTTCTATTATATACGCCTAAATGCCGAACTTGAGCCGCTCAATCAGATATTCCGGCAAATGGGCTTCTTGCATCTTGCTCTGGGTGCCCTCAATATCGTATTCCACACGGTGCCGCTCGATCGTCGCATCTTGGTCGTCATAGATAGCGTAACTGGACCGAGGGTCCCGGTCCCTGGGCTGTCCGGTGGATCCAGGGTTGATTATCCACCGCTGCTCGGTCAGGGGCAGCACGGCGTCTTCCGTGAATTCCACGAACTGGGGTGTGCTTTCGTTTTCCAAACACAGAAACGGGAAATGAGAATGCCCCACCAGCAAGAATCGAGTGGCCAACAACTTTAGACTGGCTTCCGCCGCGTCGGCGTCCAGCAAGTACTCTTCCAAGGGATCCCTCAGGCTGCCGTGGACCATGGTGAATGGTTCGTGGTTGGCAACCAAGGGAAGTCCGGATAAGAAATCTACGTCGCTCTGGGAAAGTTGGCCGGTGGTCCAATTGGCCGCGGCCTTGGCGGCGTAATTAAAGGCATCTACGCTCATCTTGCCCACGGACGCATAGTCGTGGTTGCCGGCCACCGCCACAAATGAGTGGCTGCGGACTAAGGACAAGCAAGGGACTGGGTCCGGGCCGTAGCCCACCAAGTCTCCCAAGCACCATAGAACATCAAAGCCGCCGCGGCTGCTCGCGTCGTCAATGACTGCCCTCAATGCCTCCAGATTGGCGTGAATGTCGGAAAGTATTAAAGCACGCAAATGTGCGGCTCCCTTGGGTAAGTCACGGGGTAAGTAACGGTTCGATTATACAAGGGTTGCCGCCGCAGGTGCCGGAGTATACGCATGGTAATTGAGCCAATTTACCTATCGGAGCTAGGGCCAACCAACTAGAGATGATAATCCTTGATCGCCAAACCGCCGAGCTTTTCCCGGTCATTCTACTACCATTTGGCGTCATTGTATGAAACCAGTTGAGCGACGGCCGATCGGCTGCAAACTGACGTCAATCCGCCGGCTGCCCGGCCATTTCGCCGCTTACACTTGGGGCAAGTCGCGAAACATTATTACGGAATCTGAACCTCTGACGGCGAAATACGCTTTGAACTGGGGGTTGCCAGGTGTATACTCCCGAAGTTAGCCCAATTGCTACCTGCCGTATCTGGCTATCGGTATGAGAAATTGATGAAAGCAGGTTCTACAACGTGGTTGAAGCAACCGAAAGCGTTCCTGCCCCTACGCGACAAGGAGGGGGCCGGACCAGCGACAAGACCATGGCGACTACCCTCATCGGTACCCACGGTCTTGAGCACATCTATGCCCACAGCTTCCCAGTCCTAGTAACCGCGATCTACGAGTCGATGGCGCTGGATCCCATCCAAGCCGGCGTGATGTCGGCGGTCCGCCAACTTACCGGCGGACTCACCAGCGTGGGCAGCGGCTTCTTTGTGGATATCTTCCGGTATCGAAGCGGACAGGTGCTGGGGATAAGCATGGGCCTCATCGGCTTGGGCTATCTTATGGTGGCCCTCTCGCCGACCTACACCATCCTTCTAGCCGCCTTGGTGGTGGCTTCGGCCGGAAGTGCTCTGTGGCACCCTCCGGCGCTGGGCCTGCTGGCCCGCCGCTTTCCCAGTCAGCGCGGACTTTACATCTCCCTTCACAGGTCAATGGGGAACGTGGGAGACTTGGCCGGACCGCTGATCGCCGGGGCTCTGCTGGGAGTCGTGAGTTGGCGCTGGATCATGGGGGGTGGGACGCCGGTGCTCCTACTCTTGGGCGTCATTGTGTTGATTCTGCTCTGGAACGTAGGGGGCCCCAAGCCGGGCCCTATCAACTTGGTAAGCAACCTCAAATCCCAAATGATTAGCCTGCGGGAGTCTTTCCGCGGCACCGGAATGTGGTCCATTTTCATCGTTTCCGCCGTCCGGGGAATGGGCGACCGTTCTTATATCTTCTTTCTTCCTTTTTATCTGCGCCAAGAGTTGGGCATGGGATTCTTCATGGTCAGCGTCCATGTCTCGTTGGTGGCCGCCCCGGGGATCGTATCCGGTCCAATCTTCGGCGCTTTGTCTGACCGCATCGGCCGCAAGTTGATAATCGCCTTCTTGATGCTCATTGCCGTGGTGCTTTCCATAACCACGATCATCGCCGGCGGCGGCTTGCTCATGACTTTGTCGATTGGCTTATTCGGGTTGTTCCACTCGTCGGTGAACTCCCTGACTCAAGCGGCAGCCATAGATGTTGCCGAGGGGCGGGGATTGGACGCGACATTTATGGGACTGATGTGGGGCAGCAACGCCGCATTCAGCGCGGCGGCCGCCGGGGTTCTGGGAATATTGATCAACCACTACAACGACGATTGGGGAATAGCGTTCTACAGTGCCGCGATCCTGTTTTTCCTGGGATTCCTAACTACCCTGGCCATGCCCAACAGCAAGTCGACTAACTCACAACCCACTTAGAATAAGGAAGCCAGCCAACCGGCAGAAACTAGGAACTCGTCGCCTACTCGGAGAGTTCGTCAGCCGCCGGCTTCCAAGACACGCTGGTACTCTTCTGGGGTGTTCAAGTCCCAGAGCACTTCCGGGGCATCCATTTCCACACGGCGGGTAGCATCCAGATGGCGCTGCACCACCGCTTTGATGCCGTACGTTTCCTCGTCTATATCCCGCAATTCGTCCAACAGAGATCGGGAAAGAATTATCGGGTGTCCACCTTTCCCATTGTGGGTGGGGATCGTGATCAGGCTCCCCTGAGAGAGATGTTCTTTCAGCAGAGACCGGATAACGTCCGCGTTTCTGGGTTGGTCGACATTCAGTATCAGGAGGGCGTCGAGCTGCTCCGACCCCAAAGAACTTAGGCCGGCTTTTATGGACGTTGTTTTGCCCTGTAAGTAATCCGGGTTGAGCTGCCAGGCAACCCCTTCGATCCCCGCCAATTCGGCCTTCAATTCATCGGAGCGATGACCTAGCACCACCACTACCCGGTCCACGCCGCCCGCCCGCAAAGAAGCAACCTGGTGTTTCAACAAAGAAGTGCCCTGCCAAGGTAGCAGGGCTTTAAGATCGCCCATCCGGCGGGACTCACCGGCGGCCAGAAGTATCGCGATAACGGCTGCCATATCAGGGCCTTGCCGTTAAACTTCCACCTTGCGTTCCACGATGGACGCGGCGCGGTCAACGAACCAATCGTCCATCTGCAGGGTAGCGCCGGTGCCGCCCCGGCGGACCATTATAATCTCGGACATGATGCTGACGGCGATCTCTTCCGGCGTTAGGGCCCCAATGTCCAATCCGATGGGAGCATGGACCTGCTTCAACCGGTCCGTCGAAACACCTTGACGCAACAGACGCTGGAAAATCATCATGTTTTTCCGCCGGCTGCCCATCAACCCTATGTAGCGGGCGCGGGTGGTCAGTGCCGACTCCAAGGCCATGTCATCGTAGCGGTGGCCCCGTGTGGCGGCAATTACAAAGCTATTGACGTTAAGATCGAGTTCGTTTGCCCATTGGTCGTAATTGGCCACCACGGTCTGCTCAGCATAGGGGAACCGTTCGGCGTTGGAAAACTCGGGCCGGTCGTCTACGATAAACACCCGATAACCCAGGGTGTTGGCCAGGTCGGCGGTGGCTTTGCCTACATGGCCGCCTCCAATCATCACCAGCGTTGGCGGAGTGGTGAATCCTTCAACGAAGACCTCAATGCCGTCTTCGGTGATGAAAGACTCTACATTCCCAACATCGGCGACTTGGCGGGCTGTTTCGATCGCCCTGGCGTCTAGCACCGCGCTACCCAAGGAACCGGAGGTAGAGCCATCACTACGAAGCAACAACTTGGCGCCCAGACCGTCGCTGCCTTTAGGAACGTTGACCACAGTTGCCAGGCCCACCGGTTCGCCACCTTCGTAAGCCTGCACCAGCTCGGTACCGATGGGCACGAAGTCCTCGGGTTGCCATATGGGCTCCAGGTAAAAGTACATCGTGCCACCGCAAACCAGACCGTCCCGGGCGGCTATTTCCTCGTTCAAGAAATAGTCTTTAAACTCGGGGCCGCCGTGCAAA
>JAKUQE010000148.1 GCA_022450395.1 Dehalococcoidia bacterium
CACCCGATAGCTCTCGACAATAGCAAGCACAACTGGCAATACGTGGCCAAGGCTACAGATAAGGCTCCTCCGTTACCGGTAGCCACTCTCTAGTCTGAAGCCGCGAATTGTATCCGGAATCACAACTCCAAACAACAAAATGAGGTCGTGGCGTACATCATCATTCTCCTCTTTTATGGCCATAGTTTCTTGATAGCCCTGTTGGAAATGAAATCCCAATCGCCAACGGTCAGACCGGTTAGTGCGCCCGGTATTACCGAATCAACAAGACTTCGTTAGAATAAGCCTCACAAGCGTACCGTAGTTCCCAGGTTGTCGCTGCATCTCCCCAATAATATCGAGACGGCAAGGAGTCTACCGATGGCTGAGACACCGCTGCATTTCAAGACTATCGTTGAAGTGGCATCCCTGGTCAAGTCGAAAGCACTATCGCCTGTCGAAGTGACGGAATCGGCGCTAAAGCGCATCAACCAACAGGACCCGCAGTACAAGAGCTACGCCACGGTCATGGCAGACCAGGCCCGATCCTCGGCCCGAGCTGCGGAGCAGGCCATCGCTGCTGGGAATTACCTAGGGCCCCTCCACGGCGTACCTATCGCCGTCAAGGACCTGTGTTTCACCAAAGGGGTGGCAACGATGGGTGCCACCAAATCCCTGATGGACCATGTTCCGGGCTTCGACTGTACTGTGGTGCAGAGGTTGAACGCAGCCGGCGCCGTTATCCTGGGAAAACTGAACCTCACCGAAGGCGCCATGGCGGGTTACAACCCCGAATTTCAGGTGCCGGTCAACCCTTGGGGCGCCCATCTTTGGAGCGGGGCATCATCCAGCGGCTCCGGTGTGGCCACCGCAGCGGGCTTGTGCTACGGGTCGCTGGGCAGTGACACCGGTGGATCGATCAGGTTCCCGTCTGCGGCCTGCGGCATCGTGGGGCTAAAGCCAACCTGGGGGAGGGTAAGCCGCTACGGCGTGCTTGCCCTAGCCGAGTCCCTGGACCACATCGGCCCCATGGTCCGGTGCTCAGCAGACGCAGGGATTATGCTCCAGGCGATAGCCGGGCTGGACCCGGATGACCCCACATCTTTACCCGACCCGGTACCCGATATGCTCGAAGGTATTGAACAAGGCGTTCGTGGCCTCCGTATCGGTCTGGACGAGAAGTACATCTCTGAAAATACCGACCCCGAATTGGTGGCAAGTGTATTGGCGGGGATCAGAACGCTGGAAGGGTTGGGTGCCGAGATTGTCCCCATAAAAATGCCTGACATTAGTGGCTATATGGAGGCATGGGGAGTCATCTGTTCTTCCGAGGCGTTAGCCGCCCATGAGGAGACCTACCCGTCCCGCCGGGATGACTACGGACCCTGGTTCCAGGGGTGGTTGGACAACGGCGCCCGGGTCACCGGGGCCGAATACGCCAAGGCTAACAACGTCCGCTCCGCCTGCCGCGGGCTTCTGAACGATATATTCCAGGACGTTGACATCATCTGCTGTCCTGCCATGACTTCCCCGCCCTTCCCGATCACCCTGGAAGAGATGTACGGACCCAGGTTTTTGCTTGACGACCCGGATTGGGGCCGGTTTACGGTGCCTTATGATTTCAGCGGGTCTCCCAGCATATCTGTGCCTTGTGGCAAGAATAGCGAAGGGTTGCCGCTCACCATCCAGTTCGTGGGAAGGCACCTTTCGGAGGCCCTACTGTGCCGGATCGGACACACATTCGAACAGACCACCGACAGGGAAGCCCTGAGGCCGGACATAGACTGAGATTCTTAGGCCAGCCTTTGGCTACCTAGGGAAATACCAAAACGCCATCGAAGACTTCACCAGGGTTGACTAAGACTGCTGTTTCATGGACGAAAGAGCAAATGTCTCCCGGGGTCATAATCAACACATCGGTACATTCCAGGCACGAATTGATGACGATAATGGGGCTGGAAAAACGCATTAGCCATTTGTTGGTCTCGTCAAGCAACCGTCCTGTTTAAAATTGCCCGATGCGCATACGAAGTGTGATTCAATCTGATTTTTTCTAGGCCCGACAAAACGTACGATCTACTTGCCATCTTTGATAAAGTCCGATACCCGCTCCGCGATCATCATAGTAGTCACATTAGTGTTCGCGCGTATGCAGTCTGGCATTATCGATGCATCTACGATCCTGAGATTCTGGATTCCTCTTACTCTTCCATATTGATTAACGACCGCCATATCATCTGAGTCTGGTCCCATTTTGCAGGTACCCGATATATGTTGTCCTGTTGTTACTTCCCTGATCATATAAGTATCTAGGTCTTCATCCGAAGCAAGTTCTTCATCTGTGGGTTCGATCCTAGATTCAATGATGTCATTGAACCGTTCATGTTCTCCCAAGCTTACGCACAGACGGACAGCTTCTCTCAATCTTCGGAGGTCTTCTTCCTGCTGAAAGTAACGATAATCCAAGAAAGGTTGTTCATCCGGGTCAGTAGAAGTTAATTTCAATTCTCCGGCACTCAGAGCCAATTCGAGAGACGCCATCATCCGGATCCCCAGCGGTGGCATATCTCCTACACCTCGGTAAGCCCGGTCGGTCGCGTATGACAACATGAATATAAGCAGGTCGTTCCGGAGGTCCGAACCCTCCGCGGTCCATCTTAGAGTGGTCTGGAGCCGCGGCGCATAGCCATCTAGAGGATGGTTAGGTTTCGTGCTCCAAGTAATGAATACGACAGGATGGTCACGGAGATTTTGTCCGACTCCGGGCAAGTCTTTTACAACCGGTATCCCCATATCTTGAAGATGTCCTGCCGGCCCAACGCCAGAAAGTAACATGAGGTGGGGCGATCCGATAGCACCTGAACTCAGGATTATCTCGTTACCTTCTGCTATGAAACGCTCCCCTCCGCTCTCTACTTCTACTCCTATAGCCTTAGTTCCGTCGAACACTATTCTTCGAGTAGTGCAGTTAGGTCGAATCGTGAGGTTCAACCGATGGCGGGACGGGTTCAGATACCCCAGTGCTGTACTGAACCTGATTCCATTGGGATTATTCAAAGGGGTCGGACCTACGCCACTAGCGTCTGGTGCATTATGGTCTGGACTGTCCGCAAATCCTGAATCGAGACAAGCTTGATAGAACGCAGTTTGGTCGATCCTCATTTCTCCCGGCTTGAACCGCCTTGCAACTATAGCTCCTTCAGAGCTGTGGAAATCGTCGTCAGGAAAATCTGTGTCCGATTCAACTTTGCGGAAATAATGGATGAGATTTTGGAATGCCCATTCGTCATTGCCCATAGACGCCCATGAATCGTAATCCTCTGGCACCCCCCTTAGAAATACCTGTCCATTGATCGCGCTTGAACCACCGGTGACCTTACCCCTAGGAACCATCATCGGAGGCGCAGTCTCTGTGGCTTTGCCGATGAATTGCCAGTTGTGGTCGCTAGTCATGATATCTAGGCCAGTTGCATATCCTTGTTTGACTTCCTCCGGCAGCTGCTCGAAGTCAGGGTAATCAGGCCCCGCTTCCAATAGAAGAACGGAATGATTAGGGTCTTCGCTCAATCTGGATGCAACGATCGATCCGGCAGACCCGGCTCCAACTACGATTGTGTCGTATTTCAATGTATCGCTCCTATATGACAGGTCTGAAATGGTTGTGGATGATAAGGGCCGATGGTTTCGGAGTCAAGTTACCACTCGGCCTAGGATATCAACACGGTTATTGTCATTGGCTCCGGTGGAAAGTAGGCTGCGTTATACGTTCAACTGGCGCGCTATGTGAGCTTGTAGGGTTTTATTGATGTTGTCTAAATTATTTGAGTATTTCGCCTGTTCGTTGTCGAGGAAACGCTGAATTGCAGACGCAAAACTCAAGGGCGGGAACTGTACCAGGACACCCGGCCTCAAACCATCCGATTTAGCCGCCCGGATAGTCCTGTTAGCGTTCAATTGGGCCGGCGCATCTACCTCGGAAATTGATGCCAGCCGCTCGAAATCCAAGTATTCCACATAGTCTGCCAACGCCCCGTCGTCATAAAAATCTTTGATTTTATAAATCGTTGGTTTAGCGGCCTGGTACGTCGGTCTTCCTTTAGTGTAGAGCTTATAGAGACTTAGACCGGAAGTTCCCGAACAGCAGTCGATGACTGCCTGGACTACGCTCCCCGGGACTCTGATCCCCAGGCCCCACAGGAATTGCGCTCTATCTCTCTCCATCGATAATCTGCCCGTACGGTAATCTTTTCTTACCGTATTGACCTTTGCCGTATCCCACATCAGATAATCCTCCCACGTCCAACAACACACCAAACCCTGAATCATTTGCCCTAATAATCCAGTATACCAAACCATTGGAGGACACGAAGATGGACAACTCCAAACACTGGACTCCCGAAGAAATAGCTGAGATCTTCAGGGTCCACGTCGTCACGGTCCGCCGGTGGATTACTGGTGGCCAATTGGGCGCGATTCGCCTCCCTGGAGGTGGCTATCGAATCCCTCAGTCGGAACTTGATCGCCTGTGTGCCGGTTCCTCGGTGTAGGTCGGGCGCGTTTGACTATCCAACAAGATGTCGCCAAGGTGATCGACCCGAACGGAGTTTCTACTGTCACTGTGCGGTGGGCCATCGGTCCTCGCAGCCCAGAATGGGCCGAGCTGTGGCGCCGAATTTTCGTTCACTTTCTCTACAACAATGAGGACGTGACCAACGATGCGGCCCAGGGAACCGATGAGCCAGCGGATGTTAATCCGCCCGAGTATAAGGGTATGTGCAATGGTAGCGGTGGAAGCTAGCCCTCAGTTGAATATTTCCATCAATCGCACCTGGCCTGCGGAGAAGCTGGGTCTACCTCCTGCTGAGAGACGTTGGGGCAAATATAATGGCAGCTTCCTTGCCGAGGAGCACACGCCAATCAGCCTGCTGGACCAAATCACCCAGGGATATAGCTTCACTGCTGTGTTGGGCGGGTGCCAGGGAACATGCTGCGGTGCCTGGTGCACCAAGCCAGACCACAAGGTGCCAGACCACTGTGGCCGCCCTGGCGGCTACCGCAGCAACCAGCATTTTGAGTCGGCCCAGTTCATTGCCCTAGACTTCGACACTGGTGACGAGCGGTCCACATTCAGTTACCTGGTGGACCAACCCCTCGTTGCCCAATTCGGCACATTTCTCTATACCACCCTTAGCCATACCTCTGAAATTCCAAAGGCTCGGGTCGTATTCATAACAGGTACAGCCTTCACCCAGCCAGATAACTACCGGAGGGCCAAGAGGGCAGTAATGGCCCGCCTGCCCTGGGGAGATGCATCAGTCCACGACCCATCCCGGATGTTCTATGGCAGCCATCCCCGCCAAGGCCAAAACCGTTTTCTGGGTAATGTTCTACATCTGTCGATGGTGGACCAGCTGGTTGAACAACACCGGTCCGAACTGGAGGCGGAGCAATCCCGCCGGGAACTGCCCAGGATACCGGGGAACAAAGTAATGGGTGCCACTCCAGCAGAGCGGTACGTTAATACCGCGATACAGCAAGAAGCGGCCTGGGTTTCCAGCCGGATCGAAGGAACCGGGGAGAGACACAAAGGCTTGCTCATCTCCGCGATGAAACTCGCTAGTCTCAGTTTGTCTGAGTGGCTACCCCCGGAGGTACGTGGTGGAATTGACGTTCATGCCCTGCTTTTATCGGCAGCCCATGCCAACGGCTATGTCTCCAAGTACGGGGAGGCTGCCGCCCGACAGACCATCTCCGACGGCATCGCCTACGCCCGGCCTCGGCTTAGCCCTGAATCTCAGAGTTCCTCCAAACCCCGGCTCCGCTGGAGCGGTGGCCAATGGGTAAAGGCAGTGCGTGCATGACGGACCAATACAACATTGAGATCCAGCGCCCCGTCCGCGCCCGACGAGGTGACTCCAAGCTAATCGTCGTGGTCACCGATTCCCAGAGCAAGGAACTCTTCCGGGACCGGGCGGACCTCAACGAGGAAAAGTCTCGGACCAGGGTTGCTAAAGGCATCGCCGGTATTACTGGCGACACCGCCGAAGCCATTGCCGGCCGGCTTCTGGATAATCTGGGCCACCTGCCCCCGCCAGCATCGCCTGTCAGCAGGGGCAGAGCTATCCCAGGAGGGCAATCAGCTCCATATCCTTACGAGGCGACCGAGGCTAGGTCAATACCGACCGACCGGGGGCGGCACCTTCAAGATAGTGGTCTTGCTATTACCAGTGAAATAGACCGTATCACTGTTCCGGTGAACAACCGCTTCATGCGAGAGATCACTGCTGACGCCATCGAGGCGCTGGGTCGAACCAACGACCCACCAAGGATCTTCTGTCGTGGCACCGCGCTGGTGCGTCTAATGAACGAAGAGGACAGCCTTTCCGCAGAACCGCTCAACTCACCGGCTCTCAAAGGGGAACTGGACCGGTCTGCTGACTTCGTCAAAATCAAGACCCGCAACAACGGCGACGTTGTAGAGCAGGTCAGGGAGCCGTCTCGTCCACCACAGGACGTGGTGAACGACATACTTTCCCAACCAAGATTACCTTTCCCGGTCCTAAGCGGTTTTGCCACCACCCCGATATTTCTTCCGGGAGGGATTCTGCTGGACATGGAAGGTCATGACCCGGGTTCTGGTATCTACCTCCGGCTTCGGGGTCTGGGAGGGGTGCGGTCGGATCTGTCCCTGGATGATGCCAGGAATTTGCTGGTCAGCGAGCTGCTAGTCGATTTCCCCTTTGCTGAGCAGGCCAGCCAGGCCAATGCCATTGCCTTGCTGCTCCTACCCTTTATTCGCCCCCTCATCACTGGGGCGACACCCTTACATCTCTTTGACGCCCCGACCAGAGGGACTGGTAAGGGGTTGTTGGCTGATGTCATCTCGGTCGTAGCCACCGGCAGTCCAGCTCATGTGATGTCGCTACCCCGGGATGACGACGAGTTGGAAAAGCGCATCACAGCCGCTCTCTTGGCCGGACGCCAGGTGATTCACTTGGACAACGTCCGCCGGCTCGAGTCGCCTTCCCTGGAAGCGGTGCTCACCACCACCCTGTGGGAAGGCAGACGCTTGGGCAAGTCCGAGATGGTGCGGGCTCCCAACAACGCCACCTGGTTGGCTACCGGCAACAACGTGGAGATGTCCGACGAGATGAACCGCAGGACGGTGCTAATCCGCCTGGATGCCGGGGTGGAGGCTCCCGAGGAACGCTCCGGGTTCAAGCATCCACTTCCGGCCTGGGCTATTGAACACCGCGGCGATTTAGTCAGCGCATGTCTGTCCATAGTCATGCATTGGATAGATGCGGGCAAGCCTCGAAGCGACGCCAATCTGGGTAGGTTCGAAGAGTGGGCCGCTGTCATGGGGGGAGTTTTGGGGGTTTCTGGAGTTTCCGGGTTCCTCGGCAATCGGGGGGCGCAGCGGGTCCAGGACTCCGAAAGCCGGGAGTGGGTGGTCTTGTGTCAGGCCTGGTGGGAGATGTTTGAGGCTCTGCCGGTCACCGCCAAGGATGTGCTGTCCCTGGCTCGCTATCAGAACCTTCTGCTGGAATACTGGGGTGGCCGGAAAGACCTGGGCGCTCAACAAAGGATCGGAGCCGCGCTGGGAAAGCGGCGGGACCGGATCTTTGGGAGGTACCGCATTCGGCCGGCCAGCACCGGAGCTACAGGTGGCAATGCCTATCGTTTGGAAAAGATTGAGGTAGGAGATAAAACTCCCAAAACTCCGGAAACTCCGTCAGACCTTGCTGCTGGCCAAAACTCCCGTCGGCTCGCGGATACCAAATCAGGAGTTTCGGGAGTTTCCGGAGTTCTTGTCGGAGATGGCTCGGATGATGGCCCCGATGTGATGGTGGTGGATTGATGGACGCCGCCCAGGTCGTCGAAGCTCTGGTGAGTCTGCGAATCAGCGTGCGGGCGAAAGGCGACAAGCTGCTGCTGGCACCGGGGAGCAAAGTGCCCCAGGAATTGGTTCCAGACCTTCAACGCTGTAAGCTGGAGATTCTGCAACTTGTGACCGGGCCGCCTCCTAGTTTTAACTACGCTACCGCCCATGTGCTGGCATGGGCCGCCCACGCTGCTGAGACAGCTATAACCCTGCTGGAGCCAGTGCATTTCCTAGAGACGCCGCTGAGACCCTACACTACGGCGGAGGTGGGGCGGTACTGCCGGGACCGGCTGAGGTGCCTGGCTATGGCCCGGTCCAATAAGGTGACCGGAGGGTGGGGAAGATTCACCCCGGAGTGGTGGAGTGAGATGGAGGCTCAGTCGATCCAGGCCCTGACAGCGTTAAAAGCCACGATTGATGAAACCGATATCCGAGCAGATGAATCACCATGAAGGAAGCACTTCTGGCGAAAGCTACCAGGGCTGTAATAAACGCTGCAATGATGAATGACCAGGAACACGACGATGAGCATCACAGAATCTAACAAATCGTCACAAGAACCGCAGGGCAGCAACTTGTCCGTCGAACAACTCAATGCCATCGATATCCTGGTCCAAGGTAAGACCGACCAGGAGACGGCCCAGTCTGTGGGCGTAGCCCGTGAGACGGTGACCCGTTGGCGGAATGACAACCCCTACTTCGCAGCCGAGTTGAATAAGCAGCGCCGTTTGATATGGGCGGCGAGCCATGACCGGTTGAGGTCATTGGCATCCAAGGCAGTAGATACCCTGGAGGCAGCATTGGACTCGGGCGACAGCAGAATCGCTGTAGAGGTGATGAAGGCGGTCGGTCTCTATGGGCAGGTCACACCCCTGTCGGGGCCGGTGGACGCTGAG
>JAKUQE010000149.1 GCA_022450395.1 Dehalococcoidia bacterium
GTGCTCAACGCGGGCAAGGTAAACAACCTGGAACAGCGTAAGGATAATGGGTTCAGCTTCCAGGTTGAGCCGGGTGAGGGCGCTAAAGTAGTCCCCATGTTCCAAGTACGGATCTAAGGATGTGGGAGCCGGTTAGGTGATGACACCCTCTTCCACCATCGCTGCCAGCCGGTTGTGGTCCAGGCCCAAGAGGCTTCCGTAGACCTCCTGGTTATGTTCCCCATATTTGGGGATCGGCCCCGCCGTCGTTGGGGTCTTGGAGAATTTGATGAAAGTGGGTCCGGGGACAAGCATCTTTTTGCCTGGTTGACCGTCCAGTTCGGTTTCGATCATCACTTCCCGCTCCCAGATGTGGCGGTCTTCCAACACGTCGGGAATGGTCATGGCTCGCCCCACGGGAATGTCGGCGCCGACCAGGGCATCCTCCACTTCCTTCACCGGTCTTTCTTCACACCAAAGGTGGAGCAATTCCATGCGGATCTCCGCCTTGTCGGTGGCGAACATGGGCGCCGCGTACTCTGGGTCTTCTGCCAGGTCGCTATACCCCATGACTTTGAGCATCCGCTCCCACATACCGGCCCGGGCCGCTCCTGTTGTTACCCAACCATCCTTGCATTGGAGAAAAGTACCGCTTCGTTTGAAGTCGTTGGTGCCGGTTTCGTAGCACATGGCCAGGGCCACTTCTTCGAGAGATATACCGCCGTCAAGCATGGCTACTTCCAGCCATTGGCCTTCTCCGGTCCGGTCCCGGTGTCTTAACGCCCCCAGGATCCCCACCGCGGCGTGCAGGGCGGCGGTGCGGTCCATGATCGGCCCCTCGGCCATGATGGGCTGCCCAAAGCCTCTGCCGGTCTGGTCTCCGAGGCCGCTCATGGCTTGGATGATGGGGTCGAAGCATTGACGGTCCCGGTAAGGGCCGTACTGTCCGAATCCAGATACCGACGCCAGAATGATGCCGGGATTGACTTGGCACATGTCATCGTAGCCAAACTCCATGTCTTTCATCGTGCCCGGCCGGAAGTTTTCCAGCACCACGTCGGAAACACCGACGAGGTCTAAAAACAGCCTTTTCCCCTTAGGATGGCGGGTATTGAGGGTGATGCTCTTCTTGCCCCGGTTATAGGCGGCGAACTGAACGCTCATATCGCCAACGAATGGGCCCGAATCCCTGAGGTCGGCCCCCTTCCGCCATTCAATCTTGATCACCTCCGCGCCCATGTCCCGCAGTATCAGCGACCCCCTGGGTGCCGCTTGCCACCGGGCAAGTTCCAAGATTCGAACGCCGTCCAGCACTTTGGTAGGAGAACTGGGGGTCATCACATTACTCCTGATATGTTGTTCGGTTTGCCGGGATCGAAGGATGGCAGCAGTATAACCGGGTTTGGGCCTTGGGGCATTGTTCGAGGGTTTTGATTGCCATGAGGGAAAGTGGGCGTCCTGTGGCGGTGAGAAAGTTACAATGGAGGATATGTGGTTTGTGGTAAATGCGACGGTGAACCGTATTCATTGAGTCACGAGCCAGATCGAAGGCATGCGGATTCCTCTGACACAAGATGCGTTATATTTTCTTCCCGTGACATCGGCCGGTATCTCCCGCTATTAGTGGAATAGGCTCGTGTCCGGATGAAGGAGCGGCAACAAATTAGGCCGCCTAAGGTAGGCGGCCTAGACTGGAGCCTAATTCGCTTGTGATGTTAAAGGGCGGTAGGTTGCAGAAATGTCAGGTTATTCGATCACGAAGTCGACGATGCTGCCGGAGTTGCCGCCCATGGACACGCCGAAGGAACCTATGGCGCGGCCGTCCACGGAGGCGTCGACGGTGTAGGAATCTCTAACCATGACCACTTTCAAGTTGGCGTCCTGGGACTTCAATCGGCGGGTGGCTTCCACTCCGTCGATAACCGGCAGTTGGATGTCCATGACGACCATGTCCGTGGCTAAGGCGGCCACGGCCGTAAGACATTCTACAGCAGTATCGGACTCGCCGATGACGAACCGCTGGTCGGACTCCAGAATCCGGCGTAATGCCATCCGCATCAATGGGTGATCGTCCACGAGATAAACGCGTAGATTTGCCATGTTTGCTCTCTTGGGAGACGCGTCTTCTACCACAGTCCAGCCGTGCCGGACGGCTTCGTCGCTTATTGCGGCCCGCTCGTTGAAGATTATCGCCGGGTGGTTATCCATCTCTTCCAACGGATGTGGGACCGCCGAGTCGAGTAGCCCTGCCGAGGTCACTTTATAGTCGTAGTCCTGCCTTGTCCAGTCCCGTTCTTGGTCCAATAGGAACAGAGGACGCCGCCTAGCGGGTTTGGGAAGTGCCGGGAGCGGACTAGAACGTCGCGGACCAAAGATCATGAACGTGATGAAGGTCACAGACTCGGCGGATCCATCCAGTTAGTCTGTTGTTAACCGGATTGGTTCCGGTACAGGCGACGACAGGAGCCGAAGATGCAAGAGAACGTACTGGTAGTTGACGATCACCCGGAGATCCGGGACCTTATCGTGGAGATTCTCGAAAAAAGAGGTTACCAGGTCTCGACCGCATCCAACGGCCATGACGCCTTAACCCAATTCGCTTTGGACAGGCCCGATCCTGGTGATCACCGATCTGTCGATGCCTGGAATGAACGGCTACCAATTGTGCTGGCTCATACGAGGAATCTCTTCGGTTCCAGTGCTGATGATGAGCGCCCAAAAGGGCGTGGAAAAAAAGCTTATGAGATGGGGGCCGATGCCTTCGTGTCCAAACCCTTCGACATGGAAGCCTTGTGGGCTGAGATCGATGAATTGTTGCCGGAGACTTGCAGGCTCACAATCGGTTAAGAGGTTGCTTCAAGTAACGAATTTGGATGCCCAAGCCTTGATCAGGTGATGGGCGATGGCGATAGGAGCGGGGATGGCAAGATTTTCGCTCTCGCCTGTTAGCGCCAGCAGCACCTCTTCCCGGTGGAACCAGCGGACATCCGCCATTTCCTCTTCATCCATCCAGATATCGATGGTCGCCGCGTCGGCGTGGCAACCGATCATCAACGATGACGGGAAAGGCCATGGTTGGGAAGAGTGGTAGCGGACATTACGCACCATGATGCCGGCCTCTTCCATGACCTCTCTGGCCACCGCTTCTTCTATAGATTCTCCTTGGTCCACGAATCCAGCTAAGGCCGAATATCTGTTCGAGGGCGAGCCGCGCCCCCGGGAGCGCCCCAGTAGACACCGATCACCATCGGATACCACGGTGATGACCACTGGGTCGGTACGGGGATAGTTCTGAGCCTCGCAACCGGAGCATTGCCGCACCTGACCGCCACGTTTCATATGGGACTCGTGACCGCAGATCGCGCAGTATCCGTTGCGGTTGTGCCAGCTTACTTGCGCGCGGGCCTGGGCTACGATTCCGGAATCCGGGCCACTCAGTACTTCAGTGGCGGATCGGGCGTCTTCGAATCTCAGTTGCCTGCTCTCACGCAGTTCGCGAACGGCCACTTCATTCTTCGAAATATCGACTACGAAATGGGCTTTTTCACCGTCGATGCCCAAAAAGATCGCGGTTGAATCCACTCCCAGGCGGGTCAAGTCGTCGATGCCAAGCCAGCCAAGCTCCTCTTGAGCCCCGCTCGCTATCAGAACATTCAGGTCCCACATGGGAAGGAATCTGCTCTTAGGGTCTTTGGCTTTAGTGGCCAGCCACTCTTCATCGCGGCGCTCGACATCTCCCCGGTCCAGTGGATTTCCGGCGTAAATATGGCTAAAGTTTGAAATATTGTTCCTCATGCCCTCGTCCGGTTACAACAAAATGCGACGGTGCCGCCGCTGGAAACGGAGGCGAAACCTGGCAAAGCTCAGATACAGATCTAGAGCTTGGCGGAATGAGACCCGCGGTCTCCCGGTCACAGGCAACGAACTTAGTGACGGGCGCCGCAGCCGTCCTGCCAAGTATACACAAAACCGGTCTTAATTATGTCCGGAGCGGAAGTGGCGGCACGGGTAGGTATGAGGTCAGGACGTAGGTGTCGTCCTTGGCTAGATACGGGGGAAGCATGGGCATTGTAAGCGTCATCCACGGTAAATAATGATTCGGTAAGGATGGCGCCGTAGCTGCAGGGTTGAGAAAAGACGGTTCGATTTAGGCTGCGGAACTAGGCCGATTTGATACGATTCGCCCCCTAAGGTTGTTCCAGCTCGTCCCGCCCCAGGCGCCGAACCAACTGCGCCCAGTGCCTTCCCCAGGCATGGCAGGTTGACTCGACCTCTTCCGGAGACGACTCCCGCAACGCGACCGGTCCGTAGTGGGACGAATGGGCATTGCCTTGGATGACCATGCCGTGGTTCAGCAGTACGTGGATCATGCTGAGCAGGGCCAACTCCGCTCCGCTGCCCGGCCTGCCGCCGCCGGTGAAGACCCCGCCCGCCTTGCCCGACAGCGGGCCCGGATAGTCTTGATAAGCGGTGACATCGAACAACCGCTTGATCTGCCAGTCAACGCCACCGAACCGCACCGGCGTCCCCACAATGATACCCTGGGCGGCCAGCATTTCATCCCATAGCACTTCTTCCACCGTCCGGACCGCGACGCCGGCCCCACCCTCCAGAATCCCCTGTCGGATGGGTTCCACCATCGAGCCGGTGCGTCCGTTCTTGGACGTGTAGATTATCAACAGATTAGGCTCATTGTCCGTCATTCAGTATCTCTCCCACCGGTTTCGCCCTTCCCTGTGGCTAATTCGCAAAAATCATCTCAACCGCCGAACCACCCGTCCGGCTACACCCACTCATCGTCCGGAGGCCAGATATTTGTGGCCCCTCTTCCGGCGCCCTGCAGTCCTCCCTCCCCTCGCCAGTCAGCGCTTAGGTCACGGAACTTGAGGAAATGGGGAGTTTGGGTGTGGGCCTGAAACGCGTCTTCGTCCTTGTAAACTTCGTAGAGCCATATCCTGTGGTCGTCGTTGGCGTCCTGAACCACGTCGAACCTCAGGCAGCCCGGCTCGTCGCGAACTGCTCCTCGGGCATTCTCAAGCATCCCCTTGATGTATTGCTCTTTGAAACCTTCCTTGATCTGGATAGGGGCAACTATTATGTACATGGCGCCTCCCGAATCGGATAGGATGATAAACCCATGAGATTATAATGCCTTTCCCCCGAATGGCGACGCCTTATGAGTGACCTTTTGGTTATAAGGATATAGGGATGTGACCCTGCGGATAGTTTTTCCACCAATAGGCCTGGCATCTGGAGATTACTGGGCGGCGTGACGAATGTCTTAATCAGCATAGTCATGGGAACCACCTGGCACTCCCTGGCCCTGTTAACAAAACTCCTATCTTGATCCAAGCGGCCTGGATACTACGTTCCTATCGTCTGCGTACAATGTGGGCATTCTGGCTCCATCTAATCAAACTTTGTTGCACGTCTTGGGATTGACGGTCCATGATTGATAAGCACTTATGACCACACGCAACGCGGGTGGCAACATAGGCGAACCCGCTACCCGTTCTCGATGGTTCCATCGGAGGGAAGCTCTAATTTCCTTCGGTATGGTCCTGTTTGACGTTGCCTTCAACTTGTATTACCTCTATCCAGAAGTGGCGAGCGGCATCGTCTCCGGGAACGATAGTGTTTTTCACCTGCTGATGTTGGAGATGGCGGCCGAGGCTATCACCCAAGGACGGGACTTTACTGATCCGTGGCAGGCCTCCATGGGCATGGGTTACCCCTTGTTCCATTACTACCACCACTTGCCGCACGTCACCATCGCACTCATCCACGTTCTCACTCTTGAGATGATTCCCTTAGTCGATATGTTGAACTGGGCGACATATTTGCTTCGTAGCTTCTTCCCGTTATCCATCTTTTGGGCGATGCGGCGCCTCGGCTTTGACCACATGCCGGCTGCAATGGGCGGCCTGGTTGCTCCCCTGGTCACTACTACCGGCATCTTAGGGTTCGGGTTCGCCAGCTATGTCTTCCAGGGATGGGGAGTCCACGCCCAACTCTGGGCAATGGTGCTCCTGCCCCCTGCCTTGGCCCTGGGTTACCGAGTCATTCAGGAAGGACGTGGATACACCTTGGGCGACCTTGCTTCTAGCGGCGACGATGATGTCCCACCTGATGTTCGGGTACATGGCGTTCATTACCCTCGGCGTTCTGACGCTTATCCAACCCGCGCGGGTACCCAACCTCAGGTCTCTGGTAGACTCCATGTGGCCCCGGTGGTGTCGGCTGGTTATCCTCGATCTGTTGGTCCTGTTGGTAATCTCCTATTTTCTGGTCCCCACTTTCCTCGACCGGACATTTCTGAACAACAGCGTTTTCCTCGATACGGTCCAATACGACTCTTACGGGCATTCGGAGGTGCTTCAGGGTGTGGTCAAAGGAAATCTTTTCGACTTCAACCGCTTCCCTTCCCTGACCATCTTGCTGGCTCTTGGCTTTGCGGTCTGTTTATACCGATGGAGAGAGACCCGGTACCTGATGCCCGTAGTGATATTTGTCTTTTGGCTGATCCTCTATTTCGGCAGGGCGACTTGGGGACCCTTCATCGATGTTCTGCCCATGAGCCGGTTCCTCCACATGCATCGGTTCATCGCCGGGGTTCATCTGGGCGGCATACTGCTCATGGCCGTGGCCCTAGCCGCGCCCTGGTCATGGGCCTTTTCCCGAAAGAAGGTCTGGTATCCCGCCGCCGCATTGGTGTTGACCGTATTGGTATTGCTGCCGGTATATATCGAGAGGCGTTCCTACTTGGTTGAGAACGCCTCCTTGATAGATCTAACCCGGCAGGCTACCGTCGCCGAAGACGCCGATCTGACCGCTCTATTCCGGACGCTGGAACAACTCCCGCCCGGCCGTGTGTATTCCGGTCAGCAGCGCGGCTCGGTACTACCAAACTGGAGCGACGATTATTATGTCGGCAACCTGGGGGTCGACGACCTGCTCCATCTAGAGGGCCTGGATATGGTGGGGATGGTCTACCACGGCTTTTCATTGAATAGTGACGTGTCGATCAATTTCGATGAGCAGCGTCGGGATCATTACAACCTCTACAACGCGCGGTACGTGGTGGCCCCTGAAGGCCAAGATTTCCCGGACTTTGTACAACCGCTGCAGTAGTTTGGCCGCCATCGATTGTATCAGGTGGAAACAACGGGCTACTTCGACCTGGTAGGTTCGGACCTATCGTTCGCCGGAGATGCTCCAGACCTTTATCTGGCGGCGTCAACCTGGCTGGTCAGCCGAATGCCGTCGGCAAAGAAGCATCCGGTGGTGTACCTGAGCGGCTCTTCCCAAGGGAGTAAACCCGCAACTCCGCTTACTTCGGCCAAGGACCTCATCCCAACCATGGACCCTCCCACCGGACCGTCCCGGGGCACGGTCCTCTCCGAGAAGATTGGCAATGATTACTTCTCCGCCGAAGTGGCCGTGGAGCGAGAGAGCATGTTGCTGCTGAAAGCCACCTATCATCCAAATTGGCGGGCGACAGTGGACGGGGTAGAGACGGACACGGTTATGCTGATGCCCAGCTTTGTGGGGATCGAGTTGTCTCCCGGCAATCACAGCGTACGGATAGAATACCGGCCCCGGCGGCTGCGGGTGATCCTGTTAGTTTTGGGACTCCTAACGTTGCCGTTGATCGCCGTGGGTGAGAGGCAAGGCACGGTTATTTGTTCTTGGTTCGCCACAAATGTCGTGGCTAGAATATCCAGCGCGAAGCGGAAAAGAAGCACCAGACAAAAACAAGGCCCCTGGAATTACCCAAGGGCCTGATTCATGCCTAAAAGTGGCAGGAGCGGGAGGATTCGAACCCCCGACCACTGGTTTTGGAGTCTAATGGTATCTGTCTTAACCCGTACCGCTAGCTACGTTTTAGACCCTCTGGGTGGAATCGTCAGCCCGACATTTGTGCCTACAATACCATATCGTCACGCCTATTCCCGGGTAGTTGGTTAGCAAAATGGTTAGCAAAACCGGCAGCAGGGGCAGCTACAAACTGGCCCACGGGGCCAACCGTTGAAATGCTCCTTAACCTCTAGCGCCGCACTTAGCTAGAGCAGGTCTGGGATCCATTTTCCTGGTGGATGCATGGCCAGTTCCTATGCAAAGGCCCTAGCTGTCGATGACCTTCCCCTCTGCGACAACCACATTGGCTTCCTGCAACCGGTCCAGCTTGTCTACCAACGCCACCAGATCCTCGAAGGGCACGTCCCTGTATGGCCTGTACTGAGCAGTCTGGCTACTCTGACCGCCTTGCCCAGCCATCTGGCCTGTCAGCTTGGCGGTAACCCTATCAGCAAGGGAGGTGGCGTAGGTGGCGCGACGACGACATAGGAGCCAGGGGCTTAACCACTCGGGCACGATGGGAAACCCCTTCAATAGCAGGGTCCCCGGACAGGGTAGCATCCGCCAGGGCACTCACCCTGTGGAAGCCAAGAAGACTCTGGCGGAGCGGGGCCTGGAAGAGCGCAACTCGGCGTCCCGGTTGCTGGAGGGCGAGACTTTCGTGGGGGGCGATGGTTACCGGTATACGGTAGTTTCCACCTTTCCCGACGGCTCCATCCGGGTACGGCGCAGCGACGGGGCACTGGGCTCACTACGCCCCTCCGACTCTGTGAAGCTGGTGTCCGAGTCCCCAATGAGGGAGTTCCTGGCATGAAACCGGTAAAGGTTAGGCGGACCATCCGCCGCCCCCGGCGGACGCGGTCACCGGGCATGAAGAGA